>JAFXLH010000174.1 GCA_017531315.1 Bacillota bacterium | reverse complement strand
TTTGTTGCTGCTGGCTGCAGAAGTACAGGGCCGTGGCGTGGGTCGCGCTGCATACACGCAGCTGGAGGCGGAATTGCGGACGGCGGGGTGCTGCCGCATCCGTATCGATGTGGTGGATGAAGACGCTGATAATGTCAAGCCATTCTGGTGTAAGCTGGGCTTTGTCGAAACAGGTCGCGTACAGCTCAGCTGGGGCAATAAGACCAGTTCGGCGGCGGTGATGCATAAGCAGCTGTGTTGAACCTCGCTGGTGATTGACAAAGCTGCGGAAAGGTGATAGATTGAGACTATAACCAAGACTGTCTTTAATCCGGTACAGAGCTGCCGGCAAGATGGCCAGTTCAGCTGTGCTGATGCTGCCTTGCCGTGCTGCGGCAGGGCTTTTTTGTTGGAGGTTTGCTATGGAACAGGCGACTTTGGCTTCCGTATTGATGGACGAAAAGGATATGCAGCGCGCCCTGAAGCGTATTTCGCATCAGATAGTGGAATCGCAGCATGGCTGCGAGGGGCTGGTGCTGCTGGGCATCTATCGCCGCGGCGTACCGCTGGCGCAGCGCATCGCCGAATACATCGAGCAGAATGAGGGCGTGCGGGTGCCGGTGGGCAAGCTGGATATCACCCGCCACCGCGACGACCTCGATACGCTGCAGCATCTGGCCGAGAGCATCAGCCGCAGCGAGGTGCCGTGCGACCTGACCGGCGCCCATGTGGTGCTGGTGGACGACGTCTTCTACACCGGCCGTACCATCCGCGCCGCCATGGATGCGGTGATGGAGCTGGGCCGCGCCGCCACCATCCAGCTGGCGGTGCTGATCGACCGCGGTCACCGCGAGCTGCCGATCCGCGCCGACTTCGTGGGTAAAAACGTGCCCTCTGCCTATAATGAGAAGGTGAAGGTGCGCGTTATGGAAATCGACGGCAAGAACTGCGTAGAACTGCTGCGTCTGCAGTGAAATATGGAGGTGTACAAGATGAAAAAGAAACTCTTATGCGTGATGCTGGCGCTGCTGATGCTGCTGAGCATGTCTTCTGTCGCTTATGCCATCGAGGGCGATATGGCGGCGGAGGTTTTGTACGATTTCGGCCTGTTCAACGGCATGGGTACGCTGCCCGACGGCAGCCCCGATTTTGCGCTTGACCAGACGCCCAACCGCTATCAGGCGGTGACGATGCTGGTGCGCCTGCTGGGCAAGGAAGCCGAGGCGCTTAATGGCGAGTGGGAAACGCCCTTCACCGATGTGGTGGATTGGGCCAAGCCCTATGTGGGCTATGCTTATGCCAACGGTTTGGCGGCCGGCACTTCCGCTACCACCTTTGGCGGTGATGCGGCGGTGACTCCGGCGCAGTATATCACCTTCGCCCTGCGCTCGCTGGGCTATGAGAGCGGCGTGGATTTCCAGTGGGATAAGTCGTGGGAGCTTTCCGAAAAGATCTGGATGACCGATGACGAATTCAATCCCAAGAGCAAGAAGTTTACCCGCGGCGATATGGCGGTCATCTCTTTCAATACGCTGGTAGGCCACTTCAAAGGCGAGGAGCGTTCTTATCTGCTGCAGCAGGTCTGCGATAAGCCGCTGCCGGAAGATGCGGTGTTTACGGAAGCGGATTTCTATTACTTCAGCGAAGGTGCGGCGCCGAAGGGCGACCTGATGGGCAATGAGTGGGGGCATGGCAGCCCCATGAACAGCCGCCCCTATAATTTCATCATCAACGGCTGCCTGGTCAAAGAAGGCTATACGGTCAGCACCTCCGATGAGACGCTCTGCGATATCTACATGATGGAAGACGGCAGATTTGAGATCACGGCGCTGCGCGAGGGCTGGGCCTGGGTCTACGTCACCTACGGCGATTTCACCGGCGGCTTCCGCTTCATGGCCAACTGAGCCGCGCTTTTGCGCCCGCCAAAGACAAAAAATCACCCCGGAAAGGGACTTAGTTCCTCTCCGGGGTTTTCGTTTGGCAAATCGCTTATTTGGTGCCGTAAATGCGGTCGCCGGCATCGCCCAGACCGGGCACGATGTAGGCATTCTCGTTCAGGTGGTCATCCAGAGCGGCGGTGATGATGTCGACATCCGGATGCTCTTCGGAAAGGCGCTTCACGCCTTCCGGCGCGGCTACCAGACACATCATGCGGATATTCTTGCAGCCGTGCTCTTTCAGCTTATTGATGGCATCCACGGCCGAGCCGCCGGTGGCCAGCATCGGGTCGGAGACGATGACCATGGTCTCGGCGATATCCTGCGGCAGCTTGCAGTAGTAGAAGACGGGGTTGTGCGTTTCTTCGTCGCGGTAGAGGCCGATGTGACCGACACGGGCGGTGGGCAGCAGCTTCAGCAGGCCGTCTACCATGCCCACGCCGGCGCGCAGGATCGGTACGATGGTGACCTTGCTGGCCAGCTCTTTGCCGATCATCGGTTCCAGCGGAGTTTCGATAGCTTTATCTTTTAAGGCGAAGCCGCGGGTCACTTCATAGCCCAGCAGCATGGCGATCTCATCCAGCATCTGGCGGAAGTCCTTGGTGCCGGTGGCTTTGTCGCGCATCAGCGTCAGTTTGTGTTGGATAAGCGGGTGATCTACGATTTGCAGTTTGGTCATGGCGGTACCCCTTTCTTATACTCTTACCGCCATTATACCGCCGCAAATGCATAAATGCAAGCGGCTGTTTGGGCTTCAGGCGCGGCGGATGCGCGGTACGCGGGCGGCGGCCGGCAGGAACAGCGGTACCGTTTCCGTGATCACGCTGGCGGTATCCAGACCGTACCACTTGATTTTGGAACCGGCGAAGCGGCGAATCGTATATTTGCAGCGCAGTACGAAGTTGTCAAAAGTGCCCAGATCGGATTTGTGGGGGATGACCTTATTGATTATGCAGAATTTGAAAGTGCCTACCGAAGAGGGGGCATAGATGGAATACTGCTTGTGCTGCAGCGGCAGCTCTCCGCTTTCCTGCAGTTCCTGTACGATCTGGCGCAGATAAATATTGATGCGCTGGTCGCACTTGAAGCCCAGGTTCAGCTGCACGCGGAACACATTGTCGGTGCCGTAGGTGTCTACGGTGTAATACAGCTCATCCGGCGTATTCAGCACATTGACGGAAACGAACCAGTAGGCCTGGGCGCGTTTGGGATCTTTGTCCAGGATCGAGTAGACGATGTCGCGGTCGATAAAGTCGCCTTCGCGGTAAGATTCCAGATAAACCAGGTTGTGGCTGAACAGCGGCATGCTTTCGTCTTCGCTGAGTGCGCTGAGCTTGGCCGTATGCTGGTCCAGATCCAGACGGGTGAGGAAGCTGCGCTCCAGCTGAGTGCCGCGATGCCAGATGATCATCAGCAGGAACAGTACCAGGGTAATGATCATGGTGACATAGCCGCCGTGGGTGAATTTGCCGAGGCTGGAGATGAAGAATACCGTTTCAATAGCGCCAAAGGCCAGCAGCACCGGCCAGCAGAGCAGCTTCTGCCCTTTGACATAGCGCAGGAAGTAGAATATCAGCACCGTGTCGATCAGCATAGTGATGGTGATAGCCAGCCCGTAGGCTGCTTCCAGACGGGCGCCGCTGCGGAAGTAGAGTACTACCAGCATGCAGCCGATCCAGAGGATCTTGTTTACGGTGCCGATATAGAGCTGACCCTTGGTATCGGCCGGGTACTGGATCTCCAGATGCGGCAGCAGATGCAGGGCGATCGCTTCCGAGACGATGGTGAAGGAGCCGGTGATCAATGCCTGCGAGGCGATCACGGCGGCAATGGCGCTGAGGATGACGGCGAAGGGACGCATCATTTCCGGCAGCATCATATAGAAGGGGTTCATCTCGTGGATGGCGTGCAGCGCGGCATTATCGATATTGCTGATGATCCATGCGCCCTGGCCCAGATAGTTCAAAATCAGGCAGGATTTGACAAAAGGCCAGCTGAAGTAGACATTGTGGCGGCCCACATGGCCCATATCCGCATAGAGCGCCTCGGCGCCGGTGGTGGCTAAAAAGACGCTGCCCAGGATCATAAAGCCGGCCTTGTTGGCAGGGGAGAACAGCAGCTGAATGGCATAGACGGGGTTGAAGGCTTTGAGTATCCACGGCATCTGCACAATATGGGTAATGCCGGTGATGCCCAGGAAGGAGAACCACAGCAGCATTACCGGGCCGAAGCCCTGGCCGATCTTGCTGGTGCCGCTGTGCTGAATGGAAAAGAGCGCGGATATGATCATCAGCGTGATGAGGACCACTTTCAGCTGGCCCGTGCCGAGGAAGTTGTTGATCGGTTCGATGCTGCGCAGACCTTCTACGGCGGTGGTGATGGTCACGGCGGGGGTGAGGATGCCGTCTGCCAGAATAGCCGAGCCGCCCAGCATCGCCAAAAAGACCAGATACTTATTGTATTTTTTCACCAAAGAAAAGAGGGAGAAGGTGCCGCCCTCGCCGTGGTTGTCGGCCTTCATCGCGATCAGTACGTATTTGGTGGTGGTGAGCAGCGTCACCGTCCAGATGACCAGCGACAGCGCGCCGATCACAAAATTGGGGTCTACCTGAGAGATACCGCCATTGCCTTCAAGTATGGATTTCATCACATACATGGGCGAGGTGCCGATATCGCCATAGACGATGCCGATGGTAATGAGGAACATACCAAAGCTGAATTTGTTTTTCATAGTCTTTACCTGCCTTTTGTGCTGCATGCACAGAGAAATAAAAAATGCTGCCTAAGGGCAGCACCAAGAGGGTGTACGTATCCAATACAAATATGCCGGAATACACCGCACCTCTATAGGTACAGTATGTCCGCATGACATGTAAAGATATGCTCCCTTCTTGTGCTGACGAGATTAGCTGTCGGGCTCGGAGAAGAAGGTCTCCTACCATCTGTGGACGGATGCGCCCCAAAAAGTGGGTCTCCCGCTGCCATTGCGGCCAATGGCATTAAGCAAGTTTAAAATAGCACTATTGTTGACGATAGTCAAGAGGGATTAAGTACAAGTTTTTGAAGCAACACAGAGAGCAGGGCTTTTGCCCTGCTCCCCATGCGAAGATACCCAGCTTGGCGCTGTGGCCAAGATCAAGATCAATATCAATATCGGCTTACTGATTGCGGCAGGCGTATTGCTGCTGCAGCGTATCCAGAGCTTCGCCGAAGCGCTGGAAGTGGACGATCTCCCGCTCGCGCAGGAAGCGCAGCGTATCGATAACGCCGGGGTCGTCGGTGAGGTCGATGAGGTGGTTGTAGGTGGCGCGTGCCTTCTGCTCGGCGGCCATATCTTCTACCAGATCGGCGATCGGGTCATCCTTGCATTGGATATAGGTGGCGGTGAAGGGGTTGCCGGTGGCGTCCACATAGAACAGCCCCTTGCCATGATCCACATAAGTGCCGGCAAAGACGCTGCCCAGCACTTCGTCCAGGTCCGCGCCCTTGGTTAGCTTGTAGATCAGAGTGGCGATCATCTCTAAGTGCGCCATCTCTTCCGTGGCGATATCGGTGAGCAGGCCCTTGGTGGCATTGGTCGGCATGGTGTAGCGCTGCGTCTGGTAGCGCAGGGCGGCCGCCAGCTCGCCATCCGGCCCGCCGTACTGGCTCATCAGCAGCTGCGCCAGCCGCGGGTCGGGCTCGCGCACGGTAACGGGGTACTGCAGCTTCTTTTCATAAACCCACATAGTTCAGGCCTCCTTACATATCCCAGGGAAAATCGGTAGTTGCCCACAGCCACTCATCATCGCTGCTGTTCTCGCAGCCCAAACTGAGCGGGCCGTAGTTTTCCGCATATTCTGCCTTGAGGGCGCGGTAGGCCTCGGCGGCCTGATTGTAGCGGCGGATGGCGAATTCGTCATCCGGGTGGGTGTCCATATATTCGCCCAGGTCTACCAGCGTGAAGCCGACCTGCTGCAGCTGATGCATCAGGTTTTCCTTAGAAGTTGCCATGTTTGCCTCCTTATCAGCTGAAGTTTTCCTTCGGACCGTAGCTGCCCTTGGGGATGACCAGATCGGGGAAGAGAGAACCGCTGACCAGCGCCGAGCGGTAATCGAAAAAGCGCGTCACCCGCTGCACCGGCACGAAGGCGTAGGCATTACGCATGCAGCCTTCGCCGCAGGGGCTGACGGCATTTTGACAAATGGTGACCATATAGCTCCTCCTTCAAAAGTAGTATCGGTGTCTTTCTGCTTTATCTTATGCGGCGGCGGGCGGCGGGGTGCGATATTTTGCCGCACTTTGGGGCAGCATATGGACAAAACGCGTGCCGAAGAGTATAATCAAGCTGTTAAGCAAGTGCTTAAAAGGAGGAAAAACTTATGGTATCTAGCGAAAGATTGCGTAAATATGCCGAGCTTGCCGTCAAGACCGGCGCCAATGTGCAGCCCGGCCAGATGGTGATCATCCGCGCGGAACTGGATCAGCCGGAATTTGTCACCATGGTGCAGGAAGAATGCTATAAAGCCGGCGCTTCCTATGTACTGGTACAGTGGAGCCATCAGCCTTCCACCGTGGCCAATATGAACGGCGCTTCCGTAGAGGCTCTTTCTGTGGTATATCCGTGGGAAGAAGCCCTGCTCAAATATCAGACCGAGCATCATCCGGCGATGATCCACATCATCTCCGAAGATCCGGACGGCCTCAAAGGTACCGACCATGCCAAGCGCGCCCAGTCTCAGCAGGCCCGCTACAAAGTGATCAAGCCCTACCGCGAAGAGATGGAAAACAAGTATCAGTGGACCATCGTTGCCGTGCCCGGCCTCGCCTGGGCCCGCAAGGTCTTCCCGGAACTCAGCGATATCGCTGCCATGGAAAAGCTGTGGGATCTGATCCTCGACATCAGCCGCGTCACCGATGACCCGATCGGCGCCTGGAAGCTGCACAATGCCAATACCGACAGCCGCTGTACCTACCTCAATGCGCTGGGCATCCGCGAGCTGCACTACACTTCTGCCAACGGCACCGACCTGCGCGTGGGCATGATCCCGCAGGCTC
>JAFXLH010000173.1 GCA_017531315.1 Bacillota bacterium | reverse complement strand
TGAATATGGGTTCGTAGATCAGCTGGGAGAGCGCCGCGTTCGCAACGCGGAGGTCGAGGGTTCGATCCCCTTCGGATCCACCACAAAAAAGCACCGCCTACCGCGGTGCTTTTTTATTGCGGCAGCCCTTATCCTATGTTATGATATAGGCAATCGAAAGGAGTTGTGAGAGATGAAAGGCTTTGGCACTTTTCTTGCATCTATGATACTCGGCACCGCAGTAGCATTTCTCGGCATCCCGGAGCTCGGCGTAATCGCCTCGATCAGCGTAGTCGGCGGCGTTATCGTACACACCCTCAGCAATAAGTAATACGACACAAAAAAGCACCGCCTACCGCGGTGCTTTTATTTTTTACTTCTGCAGTTTTCTTATCTTCAGCAGCCGCACTACCAGTGGGGCCAGGATTATGTTGGTGGTCAGTTCGAAGAGGAAGTTGCCGCCGGCCATGACGAAGAGCATATAGTGGCCGAGGCTGCCGGTGAAGCCGAAGCTCTGCGCCATGGCTGCCACTATATCCATAAAGAACAGCTTGCAGCCGAGCAAAAACACGCCGGTATTGGCCACCGGGCAGACGATAGCCGCCGCCAGCACCGCCAGCTGCGGTTTTGCACCAGCCAGCGCCCGATAGGTGAGCCCGGCCGCCAGCCCGCAGGCCATGCCCTTGCCCAGCACCGTAAACAGCGTGCCCAAGGCATCTACCGCCAGAAACGCGGCCGCATCGCCGTTCAGCAATACGACCATGCCGAATACCAATCCCAGCCAGGTGCTCACGCCCACGCCGCAGGCCGCCGCCCCGATCACGATGGGGATCAGCACCAGCGATATGGAGAAGGGGCCCAGATGGATAAACGTACCCATAAACTGCAGCACTACTACCAGCGCCGTCAGCAGCCCACCCAGCACCATAGTCTCGGTCGACATTCGCTTACTTGTTGCTTGCATAAATAATTCCTCCTTGCTGTCGTCCACAAAAGGGTACAACGCAGAATATTTATATCAGCCCCCGGAGGGGTCAATATACAAATAAGCTGATATGAAGTTGTAACTATCGCTAATTGTTCTTGCGATAAAGAATATTCAGGCCCTTCAGCACCAGGTCGGCATCAAAATGCAGCTGATGCCTGCATTGCGCCAGAATAGTTTCGGCCGGGGCTTCGCCGGTCGCCAGCAGCGGATACGCTTCGCCCAGCTCGGCCTCGATGCGGTCGATCATGCCGTCCACCATGCTGGCATTGCCGTAGATGACGCCGGAACGCATACAGTCGATGGTGTTTTTGCCCAGCACCGATTTTTGCGCCTCCAGGCTGATCTGCGGCAGCTGCGCCGTATTGCTGGCCAGCGCCTGCAGCGCCACCTGTACGCCGGGGATGAACGAGGCGCCGATAAACGCGCCCTGCTTATCCATCACCATCAGCTTGGTCGCCGTGCCCATATCCACGATCAGCGAGGGGCTGCCGTAGAGATGATGCGCCGCCACGCAGGCGCAGATCAGATCCGCACCCACGGAAGAGGGGTTGTCGCAGCGGATGTTGATGCCGGTCTTGATGCCCGGGCCCACCAGCTTTGCTTCCACGCCGAAGGCCAGACGCAGCGCCTGCTGCATCACGCTGTTCAGCTGCGGCACTACCGATGCGATGATAGCACCGTCCACCGCCGTACGATCGGCGCGGTGCAGCTGCAATACGTTATGGATCTGGCTGGCATACTCATCGGCGGTACGGCTGGCATTGGTCTGCAGACGCGCTACAAAGCGCAGCTCATCGCCCGCGAAGCCGCCCAGCACCACGCTGTTGTTGCTGATATCGATGGCCAGTATCATAAGCGTCACCCCTTATTGGCTGATATTTTATTTTAGCACACTCCCCTGCCCCGCCGCAAGCCCCACCACCGCCAACAAAGACTTGCCCCGCGCGGAAAAATGCGCTACACTATGCCTATAAACCGCAAGGAGGCCCGCCCATGCAGGACAGCATCAATGCCAATATCTCCCATGCCTACTACTACAATGCCGCTGCCATCAGCGACCTGGGCGCGCTGAGCGACAAGCTGCGCGACGCCTGCCCGCAGCTGCTGCCCTACTCGCTGCGCGGCGCAGCACCGCTGCCGGCGATGCGCGATATGCAGGTGGTGGAAGATTTTCTCCACGGCGGCGGGCAGACTTATCAGGTACACCGCTGGTTCCTGCCGGAGCTGACGCCGGATTTTGCCGCGGCGGGACTCCACGACTGGTGCGCCATGCTGGCCTATTTTCCGGAAACCAGCATCATCGCCATCTCCTTCCACTACACGCTGGAAAATACTACCACCGACAACCTGATCGCCCTGCGTCAGAGCGGCGATGGGCGCACTTACCGCTTCCCCGGCGGCGAGGGCAGCTGCAAGAGCAAGGCGGCAGAGCTGGCCGCTGTGCTGGGCCTGCCGCATGAGCCGCTGGAGGGCAGCTATCTGGCAGAGATCACCCGCTTTGGCGATTATACGGATATCGAGGCCATCCACCGCGAGCAGCTGCAGCGGCTCTACGGCTTCATCAGCGGCGATGAGGGCTACGACTTCGTCCCCGCCGAGCTGGCGGAGGAGCGACTTTCCAGCTACTGGAGCAGCCGCGATTTCATCCGCATCTACGCTTCCGGCAAGGCCTTCATCTTCCTCAATCTCATCGATTCGCCGGCACATCAGGCCTATCTGCAGCGCCAGCACCAATTCGGCACCGCTACCTACGGCGGCGTCAATCCCTACTTCCTGCTGCGCTCCTGCCCGCTCACTGTCAATCACGGCATTCTCTTTTCCGTGGAATTCGTGATGATGCTGAAGGCGCTGATCAACGACGTGCTGGCTTTCCAGAGCGAATACAGCAATAACCGCAATCAGTCCTACTACAAGCGCATCCGCGAAACGCGCGAATTCCGCCGCAAGATCATCATGGTGCTGGAAAAGGTGGAAAGCACCGCCATCGCCGAGATCGGCCAGCTGAGCAATATGCTGCTGGACAGCCAGAATATCGCGCCGATCATCGATCAGGTAAAATACCTGCTGGAGCTGCTGGAGGCCGACCTCTCGCTCATCTATTCGGAACGCAACAATATGCTGGTCACCGCGCTGACGCTGATCGGCCTGCTCTTTGCCGCCTGGCAGATCATTCTGGCTTTATAAGTTTGGTTTACGCTGACTTTTCACTGCATACGGAGGAACTGTTATGAAAAAGCTGTTGACTGTTTTGCTGATACTGGCACTCTGCTGCGGGTTTGCCGCCTGCGGGCAGGATGAGGCCTATACCGTGGGCATCGTGCAGCAGATGCCGCATATCGCGCTGGATTCTGCCGCACAGGGCTTTCAGGATGCCCTCGTCGCCGAGCTGGGCGCGGATAATGTCCGTTTTTTAGTGCACAACGCGCAGGGCGACCCCACCACCTGCACCACCATCGTCAATGACCTTACCACCAAGAAGGTAGACCTGATCCTCGGCAACGGCACCACCGCCCTGCTGGCCGCCGCCAACAGCACCGCCACCATCCCGGTGCTGGGCACCTCCATCACCGAATACGGCACCGCGCTGGGCATCGATGATTTTGACGGGCTGGTAGGCGGCAATGTTTCCGGCACCTCCGATCTGGCGCCGCTGGATGCACAGGCCGCGCTGATCCCCGAGCTGTTCCCGGAAGCCAAGACCGTGGCCATGCTCTACTGCTCTTCCGAGCCCAATTCCGCCTATCAGATCAAGGTGGTCAGCAAGTGGCTCACCGATAACGGCTTCAGCGTAGTCAATTATCCCTTCTTCGATTCCAACGAGATCAGCAGCGTCGCCACCGCCGCGGCGGCTGCGGCCGACGTCATCTACATCCCCACCGATAATACCGCCGCCTCCTGCGCCGAAGCGATCAACGGCGCGGTGCTGGACAGCGGCACGCCCATCATCGGCGGCGATAGCGGCATCTGCCGCACCTGCGGCATCGCCACCTTAAGCATCGACTACTACGATCTCGGCTACACCACCGGCAAAATGGCTGCTAAAGTGCTGACCGGCGAGGCCAAGATCGGCGAAATGCCCATCGCCTATGCCGAAGAATTCACCAAGGTCTATAACCCCGTCAACTGCGCCGAGCTGAATATCGACACCGCCGCGCTGGAAGCGATGGGCTACACTTCTCTGTAAGTTTTCTGCAAAAATTTTTCAACAAGACTCTTGACAAGCGCCGAAATCGGAGATTAAAATAAAGCACATATTCATATTGCTGCAAAGGCGCTTGAGCAGAAAGAGTAGCCGCGAAGAAAGGCCTCAGAGAGTTGTCGGTCGGTGCGAGACAATGGCGGAGTAATCGCGAGTGAAGTTCCCTCTGCAAGCTGTGTGCTGAAATCCGGCTTCGGACGTGTAGGTACAACGGGTGCGACCGTTATATCGCTAAGACTTTTAAGCCTATTAAGGTCGCAGCTGGGAGGCTGCTACGAAAGCAGAGTGGTACCGCGTACATCCTACGCCCCTGTTTATGCAGGGGCGTTTTCTTTTTCCTTTCAAGCGCACGCGGCAGCAATGAATAATTTTTTGATCAACTGGAGGATAACTCAATGAAAAAGCTCTTGACCGTTTTACTCGTTATGGTTCTTTGTCTGGCACTCACCGCCTGCGGCGGCGATAAAGAAGAAGTATACACCGTGGGCATCGTACAGCAGATGCCGCATATCGCGCTCGATTCCGCCACGCAAGGCTTCCAGGATGCGCTCGTCGCCGAGCTGGGCGAGGGCAAAGTGGACTTCCTGCTGCAGAACGCGCAGGGCGACCCCACCACCTGCACCACCATCGTCAATGACTTCACCACCAAGAATGTCGACCTGATCCTGGGCAATGCCACCACCGCCCTGCAGGCCGCCGCCAACGGCACCGCCACCATCCCGGTACTCGGCACCTCCGTCACCGAATACGGCACCGCCCTTGCCATTGAAAACTTCGACGGTCTGGTAGGCAGCAATGTCTCCGGCACCTCCGATCTGGCGCCGCTGGATGAGCAGGCAGCGATGATCCTCGACCTCTTCCCGGAAACCAAGACCGTAGCCATGCTCTACTGCTCCGCCGAACCCAACTCCGCCTATCAGGTAAAAGTAGTCGGCGAATGGCTCACCGATAAGGGCGTCGCCGTAGTGGACTACGCTTTCGCCGATTCCAATGATATCACCAGCGTCGCCACCGCTGCGGCGGCTGCGGCCGATGTCATCTACATCCCCACCGATAATACCGCCGCTTCCTGCGCCGAAGCTATTAACGGCGCGGTACTGCCCACCGGCACCCCCATCATGGGCGGCGACAGCGGCATCTGCGGCGGCTGCGGCATCGCTACGCTGTGCATCGATTACTATGACCTCGGCTACACCACCGGCAAGATGGCCGCCAAGATCCTCACCGGCGAAGCCAAGGTAGAAGAAATGCCCATCGCCTATGCGGAAAACTTCTCCAAAGTCTATAACCCCGTCAACTGCGCCGAGCTGAAAATCGACACCGCCGCGCTGGAAGCCAAGGGCTATACCTCTCTGTAAGTTCCCTGCATTTTCCGTATATAATTCGCTCAAAAATGCTTGACAACTACCTATTTAGTGCTAAAATGGGTAATATCTGTTGCAAGTTTATACATATAAAAACGTTTGAGCAGAAAGAGTAACCTGCCGAAAGGTCTTCAGAGAGTTGTCGGTCGCTGCAAGACAATGATCCGGTACGCTGTGTGAAATTCCCTCTGCAAGTTGTATGCTGAAACCGTCCGGCAAGTAGGCATCACCGGGTGCGACCGTTATATCGCAGGGCAAAGCCCACAGGCAGCCCCATCCGGCTGCAAAGCAGAGTGGTACCGCGTTGACAAGACGCCCCTGTGAAAATAG
>JAFXLH010000172.1 GCA_017531315.1 Bacillota bacterium | reverse complement strand
GGGGAGCGGACAGCCTTTTTGAAGCGGACGGCATCATTGCCGAAAGTGAGGAGAACGCCTCTCGCCTTTTTGGCGCCAAGACCTTTTATTCTACCGAGGGCTCCTCGCTCTGCATTCGCGCCATGCTGGCGCTGATCGCGCAAAATGCCCCCAAACGGGGGGAGAAAACACGCATTCTTGCCGGCAGAAACGCACACAAGGTATTCCTCTCCGCGGCAGCCCTGCTGGATCTGGAGGTGGAGTGGCTCTGCCCCGATCCGAGTGAAAGCTATCTTTCCTGCACGGTCACGCCCGACCGTCTGGCGACGGCGCTTGCGGCAATGAGCGAGCCGCCGGCAGCCGTCTACATCACCAGCCCCGATTATCTGGGACATATGGCGGATATCCGCGGCCTTGCCGCAGTCTGTCACGCCCACGGCAGCTATCTTCTGGTGGATAACGCCCACGGGGCTTATCTGAAATTTCTGGAGCCGTCGCTGCATCCCATCGACCTCGGCGCGGATCTTTGCTGCGATTCCGCGCACAAGACTCTGCCTGTACTGACAGGCGGCGCTTATCTGCATATTTCCGATACCGTTGCGGCACTTTTTGCGCCGAACGCCAAAAAATGCATGGCCCTGTTCGGCTCTACCAGCCCCTCCTATCTGATCCTGCAATCGCTGGATGCGGCCAACGCTTATCTCTCCGACCGACCGCAGCTTTATGCGGCGTTTGCCGCGCGGCTCACCGCCTATCGCGCACAACTGACGGCAGCAGGCTACACCCTGATCGGCAACGAGCCGCTGAAATGGACGATCCGCGCCAAGGAGCGCGGCTATCGCGGCAATGAGCTTGCCGATGCCCTGCGCGAGCACGGCGTGGAATGCGAGTTCGCCGACCCCGATTTTGTGGTGCTGATGCTCTCCCCCTCCCTGCCCGACGCGGCATTGGAGCGCGTCATGGAGGCACTGCTGGCGATCCCTCCGCGCACGCCTGTTACAGAAGCACCGCCGCGCCCCGGCATCCCGCGGCGCAGCTGCTCGCCCCGAGAGGCGATGCTCGCCCCCTGCGAAACGCTGCCCGTTGCCGCGTGCGTAGGACGAATATTGGCCGATGCAGGCGTTGGTTGCCCTCCCGCGGTGCCTATCCTTTGCTGCGGCGAACAGATCGACGAAACGGCGCTTGCCGCTTTTTCCTACTACGGCGTGACGGCCTGTACAGTCAAGAAGGCATAAAACGGCTTTTGCTGCGAGGTGCCTGCTCAAAAAGCCACCACACGTGCCGTGAAAACGGCAGTTCTGCAAAGAAAATGGAAGGAGATGGGCACTTATTGCCCCATGCTGACCTATGACACATTATTTGTTCGATTTTGACGGTACACTGGTGGATTCTATGCCCACCTATGCTGGTGTCATGCTGCGCATTTTGCAGGAAAATCACATACCGTATCCGGAAAATATCATCAAGATCATTACGCCGCTCGGCATTCCGGGCACGGCGGAGTACTTCATCGGCATGGGCCTTTGCAAGCCGAAAGAAGAGATCATTGCGACCATGATCGCCTATATGGTAGAAGAGTACACCCATCGCGTGCCGGCCAAGCCTCACGTTATAGAGGCGCTACGGCAGATGAAGGCGCGCGGCAACGGACTGCACGTGCTGACCGCCAGCCCTCATGACACCCTGGACCCCTGCCTGAAGCGACTTGGTATCTTCGATCTGTTTGACAACGTGTGGTCCTGCAACGATTTCGGCACCACCAAGGCAGACCCCGCCATCTATCATATGGCGGCAGAGCGGATCGGCGTGTCG
>JAFXLH010000171.1 GCA_017531315.1 Bacillota bacterium | reverse complement strand
TGATCAGCTACTGCTTTAAACAAAAATAAACGCAACCAAAAAGCACCGTGCTCAGCACGGTGCTTTTCTTATTAATAGTTACATATCAAAGAGCAGTAGCTCCAGTTCTTTTTCAAAAGGGGTTTAGGTGTATAGATTTACTTCTCTTTCCGCTTGATCGCGGCCTGGGCGGCGGCGAGGCGGGCGATGGGGACGCGGTAGGGGGAGCAGCTGACGTAGTCCAGACCTACTTCGTGGAAGAAGTCGATGGAGAAGGGGTCGCCGCCATGCTCGCCGCAGACGCCCATATGCATTTCGGGGCGTACGCTGCGGCCCAGCTTCACCGCCGTTTCTACCAGGCGGCCGGCGCCCAGATAGTCGAAGCGCTCGAAGGGGTCGGAGCCGAAGATCTTCATATCCAGATAGGTGGGCAGGAATTTGCCGGCGTCATCGCGGGAGAGGCCGAAGCTCATCTGCGTCAGGTCATTGGTGCCGAAGGAGAAGAACTCGGCTTCGGTGGCGATGCGGTCGGCGGATACGGCGGCGCGCGGCAGCTCGATCATCGTGCCTACCAGATACTTCAGGTCGACGCCCTTCTTGTGGATGATCTCATCGGCGGTATTGCTGACGATCTGTTTGACGTAGCGGATCTCTCCGCGGGAGCTGACCAGCGGGATCATGATCTCCGGCACGATGCTCTGGCCGGTCTCTGCCATCACGTTGATGGCCGCTTCGATGATGGCCTGCGTCTGCATCTGGCCGATCTCCGGGTACATGATGGGCAGACGGCAGCCGCGCATACCCATCATCGGGTTGCTTTCGTGCAGCTGGCTGACCACGGCCTGCAGCTCCTTGAAGGTGAGGCCCATTTCTTCTGCCAGCGCGGCGATATCTGCATCTTCGGTGGGCAGGAATTCATGCAGCGGCGGATCCAGCAGGCGGATGGTCACCGGCTTGCCCAGCATGGAGCGGAAGATGCCCTCGAAGTCCTCGCGCTGCATCGGCAGCAGTTTCGCCAGCGCTTTGCGGCGCTGCTCCTCGGTCTGTGCCAGGATCATCTCGCGTACGGCGGGGATGCGGTTTTCGTCGAAGAACATATGCTCGGTGCGGCAGAGGCCGATGCCCTCGGCGCCGAAGCGCAGGGCGGCCGCCGCATCGCGCGGGTTATCAGCATTGGCGCGTACGCCAAGGTGGCGGGCTTCATCCGCCCATTCCATAATGGTGCTGAATTCGCCGGCCATTTCCGCTTCCACAGTCTTGATCTTGCCGATATAGACATTGCCGGTATTGCCGTCGATGGACATGAAGTCTCCCTCGCGCACCACATTGCCGCCGACACGCAGCACCTTTTCCTGCTCGTCGATATAGAGCGCGCCGCAGCCGGCTACGCAGCAGGTGCCCATACCACGCGCTACTACCGCCGCATGGCTGGTGCGGCCACCGCGCTGGGTGAGGATGCCTTCTGCCGCGACCATGCCCTCGATATCTTCCGGGCTGGTCTCCATGCGTACCAGCAGCACCGGGCCGTCCGCCGCGTGCTCCTTGGCGCTCTTGGCGTCGAAGTAGACCGCACCGCAGGCCGCGCCGGGAGAGGCGGGGAGACCCGTAGCCACCGGGGTGGCACGATGCAGGGCGCGCGGGTCAAAGCGCGGATGCAGCAGCGCATCCAGCTGTTTGGGGTCGATCTTCATCAGCGCCTCGTCCTTGCTGCACATGCCTTCGTTCACCAGGTCGATGGCGATCTTCAGCGCCGCCTGTGCGGTGCGCTTGCCGTTGCGGGTCTGCAGCATATACAGCTTGCCGCGCTCAATGGTGAATTCCATATCCTGCATATCGCGGTAATGATTCTCCAGGCGCTGGGCAATGGCTACGAATTCGTCGTAGACCTTCGGCATGATATTGGCCAGGTGGTCGATGCCGTGGGGGGTGCGGATGCCGGCTACCACGTCTTCGCCCTGAGCATTCATCAGGAATTCGTCGCACAGCTTCTTTTCGCCGCTGGCGGGATCGCGAGTGAAGGACACGCCGGTGCCGGAATCGTCACC
>JAFXLH010000170.1 GCA_017531315.1 Bacillota bacterium | reverse complement strand
TGATAATGCAGTTGAAGCTGGGGTGCTTATCCTGCACTTTGGCGTTGATCTCGGCTTTCAGCTGCTCCGGCTTCAGGCGGAAGCCGAAGGGCATCAGCACGTCGAAGATCAGGTTGGTATGCGTCGGGCCGGGCACGATGCGGAAATCATGCAGCTGCAGTACAGGGTCGATGCAGCGTACCAGCTTGCTTACTTCCGCCTTCAGTGCCGCCAGCTCTTCATTGGTGGTGTCGATGGGGTCCATATGGATGACCGCCTCGCAGCCAAGCTGCTCGCGCAGGGCATCGGCAGCGCGTTCCACCGCATCATGCAGCACGTAGATATCGCCGTTGCCGTCCACTTCCGCATGCAGCGATGCCATCAGCCGCCCCGGGCCGTAATCGTGCACTACCAGATCGTGGATATCGAGTATCTCCGGGAAGGAGCGGACGATCTCTTCGATGCGCTGCACTATCTCCGGCGCGGCAGGCGAGCCAAGCAGGCGATCCAGCTGCTCCCGCGCCGCATCAAAGCCGGCTTTCAGGATCAGCAGCGATACCAAGAGGCCGCCCCAGGCGTCCACATTGATATCGGCATAGCGGAATAGCAGCAGGCAGATAAGCGCCACGATGGTGGATACGGAGTCGGTCAGCGAATCGGTAGCGGTGGCGCGCATGGCCGGGGAATCGATGCGAGAGGCAATGCGGCGCAGATAATAGCACATATACAGCTTAACTGCGATAGAAAGCAGCAGCACGCCCACGCCCAGCCAGGAAAAGATCAGCTCTGCCGGGTGCAGCAGATGTGCCACCGAGCTGCGCAGCGTTTCCACCCCGGCAAACAGGATCAGCACCGCTACCACCAGCCCGGCCAGGTACTCGATGCGCCCATGGCCAAAGGGGTGCTCTCGGTCTGCCTGCTGCCCGGCCAGCACGAAGCCGCCCGTCATCACGATGGATGCCCCGGCGTCGCTTAAGTTGTTCACCGCATCGGCGATGATGACCATACTGCCCGCCAGCCAGCCGATGACAAACTTGGCCAGCGAGAGCAGCAGATTCAGGCAGATGCCCACCGCAGAGCAGAGCACGCCGTACTGACCGCGCACGGTCGGCGATGCGTAATTCTTATGATCCTTGATAAAGGCCTTGGCCAGCAGTTCGATCATAGTTACCTCGAAAAATCTCGTAAGAGGGGATTATGGCAAGAGTGTATTACAGGCAATGCGCCAGATATTCCGCATCGTCGATCTTGGCGGCGGTCACGGCCTTGATGATGGCCTGCTGCATCGCTTTGGCAGCCAGCGTGCCCACGAGATTGACGTCGCTCACCACATCACCGCAGCTGGCGGCATAGATGCTGTCGCCGTCCGCCATAGTGCCCACGGGATTGATGCAGCGGGCATAAGCATTGCGCGTCATGGAGGCGATCTTGTTCAGCTTGGTCTTATCGAATTTGGCATTGGTGACGATGCAGCCAATGGTGGTATTGCTGTTGAACATATCCTTCGGCGCGCTCATAAAAGCGCAGAAGGCCTGCTCGATATCGATGAAGTTTTTGCGCTCGGCATCCAGCATACCGGCGATCTTTTCGCCCGTTGCGGGGTCAAAGATATCGCCAAAGGCGTTCAGCACCACGATGGCGGCTATCTGCATCTCGCCTATCTGAATGGCGTGGATGCCAAGGCCGGTCTTGGTGGCCTGCTTCATCCCCATGAGCTTGCCCACGGATGCACCGATACCCGCGCCGATATTGCCCATGCGCGCATCGCAGCCGGCCATAGCCTTGGCGCAGGCTGCCGCGCCCATCGCAGCATCGGGGCGTACCTTGTTGCTGCCGTAGCCGAGGTCGAAGATGCAGGACTGGCAGACCAACGGCACCAGCGCATAGCCGGTATTGTAGCCGATGCCCTGCGCTTCCAGATGCTGCATCACGCCGTCTGCCGCAGCGAGACCAAAGGCGCTGCCGCCGGAAAGCACCACCGCATTGATGGGATTATCGGCGGTAAGCGGCAGGGTGAGCGGCGTTTCGCGGCTGGCAGGACCGCCGCCGCTGATATCGCAGCCTACCTGCGCGCCGGCAGGGAAGTAGATGACGCTGACGCCGGTCTTGGCCGCATCATCCTGAGCATGACCCAGCGAAACATTTTGCATATCGGTAATAGCTATCTCTTTAACTAAAGCGTTCATAAGCCGCTCCTTTCTGGCCGGTGGGGATATTTACTATTATATTAGAATATCACATTTGTCGGCGTTTGGCTATGACTTTTGCGTGAAGAGAAAAACAAAAGCCACCTGTTACAGGTGGCTTTGAGCTTTATTTGCAGATAGCGGCGTAATAGTAGCCAAGCAGCGCTGCGGCCAGCAGCAGGCCGCCGATGATATCGGTGAGCCAATGCACGCCGGAAAGCACGCGCCCCACAATCACCAGCACCACCACCGCCGCGCAGAGCAGCTGCAGCTTGGCGGCAAGGCTGCGGTTGGCGAGGCGGCGCGGCAGCTGCAGCATCGTGCTGCCCATCACGCAGAGGAAGATGAAGGTGTGAGAAGAGGGGTAAGACGGCTCCAGTACGCCCTCGATCAGCAGCGGGCGGTAATTGATAACGAACTGATCGAATCCCACATAAAAGGCCAGCACCACCACATAGAATACGCCTAAGCAGAGTATATCCGCATCCACCTTCAGCAGGCTCTTGCGGGCGATCAGCTGCTTTAAGCCGAGCGCGGCAAAGCCCACGGGGATGACCAGCACGATCATGCTCAGCCAGTCGGTGAGAATGTACCAGAAATCGCTGCTGCCCACCGCAGCGGCAAAGCGGCCATTGAGCGAGGCGAAACCGACGGAGCTGCCCTCCGGGCCGATCGGCTGCACATCATAGGTGGCTACGGCGGCGGTAAAGGCGGCAAACAGCAGCATCAGCACCGTGGCGGTGATGAGCAGATTCTTTTTGGTTTCAGGCATAGTCTACCTCCCAAACAGTTTTCACCCATTTTACCATATGGTGATAAAACAGGCAAGTATGCCCAATCATACGCGGCAGAGCAGGGGATGATGCCGCGCATCAGCACCCACGCGGGGCAAAAAGAAAAGCCACCCTGTTGGGTAGCTCTTCTTTCTGGCTGGGGTGGATGGAGCACCCTAAAGGGTATAAGCAAAAGCTGCCAAATGAAACATTTGGGCTTTTGCTAATCGAACCGGTTGTTTCTCATCAGCACCCACGCGGGGCAAAAAGAAAAGCCACCCTGTTGGGTAGCTTTTCTTTCTGGCTGGGGTGGATGGATTCGAACCAACGAATGACGATTTCAGAGACCGTTGCCTTACCGCTTGGCGACACCCCATTATTCAATTAAGCACCAAAGAAGCTATGGTCGGGGCGACAGGATTTGAACCTGCGACCCCTTGATCCCAAATCAAGTGCGCTACCAAACTGCGCTACGCCCCGTTGTGGTGCAACAGTCATATTATAACCAGTAATTCGTAAATTGTCAATCGGAAAATTAGCAATTTTTTGTAAATCCTACATATTTTTTTGCATGGTGCATTAGTAGAGATGCTGTACGATATTTTGCCCGAAAACTATGGTTTTATCGCTAATCGCGTGGTATAATACTTTTATAGTTAAGCTGCCTGTATTATACCCGCAACTTAGACACAGTGTTCATATCTTCAGCAAAATAGGGAGGTATTGCTTATGAAAATTACATTTTACGGCGCTGCCCGTACCGTTACCGGTTCCTGTTACCTGTTGGAGCACAACGGTGCCCGCTTCCTTGTCGATTGCGGCCTCTTCCAGGGCAATAAGGCGCTGAAAGAGCGTAACTACGGGGAATTCCCCTTTACCGCCTCGTCCATCGATTTTGTGCTGCTCACCCATGCCCACATCGATCACAGCGGCCTTATCCCCAAGCTGTACAACAAAGGCTTCAAGGGCAAGATCTACACCACGCCCGCCACGCAGGATCTCTGCTCCATCATGCTGCCGGATTCCGGTCATATCCAGGAATCTGAATGCGAACGCAAAAACCGCAAGCTGGCCCGCGCCGGCGGCAAGCTGCTCACGCCCATCTATACCGCCGATGACGCCAATCAGGTAATGCGTCAGTTCGAAGCGCATGATTACGGTAAGACCTTCAGCCCCGCGCCCGGTATCCGCGTCACCATGCGCGATGCCGGCCATATCCTCGGCTCCGCCATTTTGGAGATCGTTTATGATGACAACGGCGCCGAGCGCACGCTGGTCTTCAGCGGCGACCTTGGCCGTTATGATGCCGCCATCGTCAATGACCCCAGCGCCCTTGCCTGCGCCGACTTCCTCGTTATGGAATCCACCTACGGCAACCGCCTGCACGGCGGCGCTGACGGCGGCGAACCGGAACGCCTGGCCGCGGCCATCCGCGATACCTTTGCCAAGGGCGGCAATGTGGTCATCCCCGCCTTTGCCGTAGACCGCACTCAGGATATCCTGATGATGCTGAGCTATCTCTTCGATAACAAGATGATCCCCGATGCCGAGGTCTACGTAGATAGCCCGCTGGCTGTCAAAGCCACCCAGATCTTCGGCGATTACCCCGAATACTACGATGAGATCACCAGCGCCCTCTATAATGAAAAGGGCCATCCGCCGTTCCTGCTGCCGAACCTGCACTTTTCCACCACGGCAGAAGAATCGATGCGTATCAATGCCATCAAGAGCGGTGCTATCATCATCTCTGCCAGCGGCATGGCCGATGCCGGCCGCATCAAGCATCACCTGAAGCATAACCTGTGGCGCCCCGAATGTCTGGTCGTCTTCATCGGCTACCAGTCTGAAGGCACGCTGGGCCGTATGCTGATCGACGGCGCGGATAAAGTCACTATCCACGGCGAAAAGATCAATGTCAGCGCCACTGTCATCACTATGGAAGGCTTTTCTGCCCATGCCGACCGCGACGAGCTGCTGCGCTGGCTGAACAGCATCGAAGTGAAACCGCAGAAGGTATTCGTCACCCACGGCGAAGAAGCGTCCACCATCGATTTTGCCAATACCGTCACTCAGCAGCTGGGCATCGCCGCCGAAGCACCGCAGGCTGCGGAAAGCTTCGAGCTGCATCTGGAAGGCGGCCGCCGCGTGGCACAGCCGCAGGCCAGCGATTCGCCCATCGATTCGCTGGAAGTACTGGCAGAGATCAACGCTGCCCTGTCCGAACTTATCATGAAGAAGAATATGGATCAGCTGCTGCGTCTGCGTGATTACCTGCGCGGCACCCGCTGATCGCAGGAGGTACTCTTGAGCCGCAATATCTACTACGAATTTATGCAGGATCTGCTGGCCGATACGGTGACCGTGCCGCATCTGCTGCTCACCGATTATCCGCACTTAGGGCTTACGGAAAAAGAGCTGGTGGTGCTGCTGCGCATCATCCGCTTCCGCCCCGGGCAGGTGCGCCTGCAGATCGCGGATATCGCCGCCGAATTCGGCGTGGATAAGCAGCAGGCGGCCGCCATCGTGCAGCCGTTTGTGGCGCGCGACCTGCTCACCGGCGATGCGCAGAAGGGCTACTCCTGCGCGCCGCTCTTCTCCCAGCTGCATGAAGGCTGGGTGGTGGGCAAGGCGGATGGCAGCGGCCGCAGCCCGGCAGCAGATAAAAATCTGCGCGCGCAGGGCCTCATTTACCGCCGCTTCGAAAAGGAACTGGGCAAGCCGCTTTCGCCGATGCAGAACGAAAAGATCGCCCATTGGCTGGATGAGGAGCATCTCGACCCGGAACTGATCTGCGAAGCGCTGCGCCGTGCCGTGCTGCAGGGCAAGATCAGCTTTGCCTATATCGACCGCATTCTGGACGATTGGCAGCAGAAGGGCTTCCGCACCGTGGCTGATGTGACGGAAGGCGACGCCCGCCCCGCCAAAGAAGCGCCGCGCCGCACCAACAAAGATGCCGCCAAGGATACCGGAAAAGAAGAGCTGTACGCCCGCTACCGCTTTACCGAATAATGCACGGAGTTTGTGGAGTTTTGTATGGAAAATGAATTGTCTAAAGTGACCGTGGAGCGCTTCTGGCAAATGCCGGAAAACGCCCTGCCGGACAGCAAAGTATATGATTGCACGCTCTGCCGCGACAGCGGCTGGCTGCTGGATGGCGCGGACGCCCGCCCCTGCATCTGCCGCAGCGAGGCCACGCTGCGCCGCCGCCGCAAGCAGGCCGGCCTTTCTCCCGCGCTGGCGGAAAAGAGCTTTGCCGGCTTCGATCTCGCCTTCTACCCGCTCAAAGGCCGCGACGGCGCCAAAGCCCCGCGCCAGCAGGCCAAGGAAGCGCTGAAGCAGGCGATGGACTTTGCCGAGGCAGTCTGCAGCGGTGCTCCCACCTCCGGCCTGCTGCTGGTAGGTGAATGCGGCAGCGGCAAAACGCATCTGGCCGCCGCCATCGTCAACCGCATCGTGGAGCAGGGGAAAGAGGCGCTCTTCTTAGTAGTGCCGGATTTCCTCGATCTGCTCAAGGCCAGCTACGAAGACGACGACCTGCACGAGCATCAGCTGATGCAGCAGGCCAAGGACGCGCCGGTGCTGATCCTGGACGACCTCGGCGCACACAGCTTCAGCAACTGGACCAAATCCAAGCTGTTTTCACTTATCAACTACCGCCTCAATCACCAGCTGCCCTGCGTTATCACCACCAATCTCAGCAATGAGCAGCTGATAGACGAGCTGGATATGCGCATCGTCTCCCGCCTGCACGAGATGTGCCGCGTCTGCACGCTGCCCGGCGGCTGCGACAATCGCCTGCGCCGCAAAGAGGTGCGCGGATGAGCCACACCTTAAACATAATTTTCGACTTTGACGATACGCTGGTCTATACCAATGAGCTGTTCGATATCGCCAAAGACCGCTTCTACCTGCGTATGGCGGAGCTGGGCTTCGACGATACGGATGTGCCGAAGCTGCTCAATGACTGCGATATCGCCAATATCGCCAAGGCCGGCGCGATGAAAAGCAGCTGCTTTGCCAATGCCATGGCTGATGCCTACGCCGAGCTGTGCCGCCGCCACGGACAAGCCCCGGATGCAGCGGTCACCGCAGAAGTGGTGGAGCTGGGCTACCAGCCCTACAATGCCCGTCAGCGCCGCTTCCCCGGTGCAGAAGAGCTGCTGCAGCGCCTGCGCGATCGCGGCGATTGCCGCCTCAATCTGGTCACGCAGGGCGAATTCGCCATCCAGAACCGCCGCATCGGCGAAAGCGGCTTCGATAAGTACTTTGACAATATCTTCATCGTACCGCTCAAATACCCCACCATTTATGTGGATATGTGCCGCGAACAGGGCTGGGATGCCGCCCGCACCCTCTCTGTCGGCAACAGCATCCGCTCGGATATCAACCCCAGTATCACCGCCGGATTCAAGGCAGTTTTGCTGCTGATCCGCGCCTGGGATTATGAAAAGACGGAGCCGCTCGGTCCGCATCTTCGCATTGCCGCTTTGGAAGAATTAGATGATATCGTGGAGGAAATGCTCAAATGAAAGTTGCCCTGATTCAGTATCAATGTGCCGTCGGCATGAAGGATATCAACCTGATGCTGATTGAAGAAATGCTTATCGAGGCTGGTGAAAAAGGCGCGGAAATGGTCGTGCTGCCGGAACTGTGGAATGTCGGCTATGATCTGGAAAATATCGCCGAACACGCCGAAGATACCAGCGGCCCCAGCCTGGCTCTGCTGCGCGAATATGCCAAAAAGTACTCTATGGTAGTGGTCGGCGGCAGCATTATGGAACGTAAGGGCGACAAGTACTACAATACCTGCTTCGTCTTCGGCAAAAACGGCGAGATCATCAGCAAATACCGCAAGGCACACCTCTATACCCACGGCTTTGAAGAAAGCAAATACTTCGAAAACGGCGATGAGCTGGTACTCTTTGAAGTAGACGGTGTCAAGATCGGTATGATGATCTGCTACGATATGTGGTTCCCGGCCTTCGCCCGCAATCTGGCTCTGCGCGGCGCAGAAATGCTGCTGCTGCCTGGCCAGTGGCCCTTCAAGCGCATCAAGACCATGCACAGCTTCTGCGTGGCCCGCGCTATGGAAAACTACTGCAATATGCTGGCCTGCAACAATTACGGCTCTTCCATCGCCGTAGCGGCCAATGGCGAGATCATCGCCACCGCCAGTCAGGAACCGGAAGTGTTGATCGTGGATGTCGACACCGACCTGCCGAAAAAGGTCAAGGGCTTCAATAATACTATGGAAGACCGCCGTCCTTTCCTCGACGAGATCGATTCCAACTTGCTGTAATGAGCAAAGGCTATGCGTTTCCGCATAGCCTTTTCTTGTAGGAGGATCACCGATGAGCAGCCTTATCTATTTAGCTTCCGCCGCCCCCATCGCCCCGCGCCCCAATCCGCACGACCGCATGGTTTCCGTCAATGAGGCGCTGGCCTTAGGCGTGAAGGTGCATGATTTTATGCTGGCGCCGGGCTTCGACCGCGATAAGCCGGGCGTGCTGCTGGTAGCGGATCGTGAGGTCATCTTCGACGTGGATAATAAACGCGTTATCGACGGCGACCATGATGATGACTTCGGCTTCTTCCCGCTGACCGGCGGCGAAGACATCCGCACCAAGCTGCCGCATCTGCTGGAATTTGAGATGATGCGCTATACGGAAGGCCGCGCGCGGGAGATCATCCGCCTCTTTGGCACTTGGCTGCAGGATGCTGAGGAGCTGGAATTCTGGCATATCTATATGGGCATGGAAGAAGCGCTGGTGCGCTGGCGCGAGGTGCGCTATGATGCGCTGACGGAAGAGGATATCCGCTGGGTAGTGGAGGCGGAGGTCGGTTACCCGGATGTACCGCAGCATTGCCTGCGTATCTACAAATAGAAAAAAGCCCGCAATGCGGGCTTTTTTGCGCTTATTTCTTGGGCAGGGGAGTGATGCCCTTTTGCTTTACCGGGTGATTGGCCACGATGTAGGTGGTGCACTGGGCCAGGCCGAACAGGTCTTCCTGAATGCGGTACAGGTCATCGGTAGAGGCGCAGTACATTTCCAGCACCAGCTCTTTGCCGCCGGTGGTGGTGTAGTAGGCATTGATGATCTCCGGGCAGGCCTGTACATATTCGTAGAATTTATCACGGGTGGCCAGACTGGTCTCGGTCAGCACGAAGCAATGTACATTGTAGCCCAGCTTCTCGGCGTTGACGTTTGCCTTGTAGCCGGTAATGATGCCTTCTTTTTCCAGGTTGCGTACGCGTTCAGCGGCGGCAGTACCGCTCATCGAAATCTGTGAAGCTAAACTCTGCATGGCAATGCGGCCGTCCTGCTGCATAACATCCAGGATGGTCCAATCCTTTTTATCCATGGCTTGCCTCCTTGCTGCACAGCAAAGGTGCTGCGCTGAATATTGACTGCATAATAATAGATTACTGCAAAAACCTGAATTTGTAAAGTGTTTTTTGTAAAAAACTTGCGTATGTTAAGTCATTTGCTGCGTATTTGCAAAAAAATTGTGATATAAACTGCATTATTCAAGTTTGTGCCTGCTGCCGCCGCACCGGGGCAGGGGATACTGCGACGGTATATGCGTTTCTTTTCATTTGACTTTGCATTGCTAATAAGGTAGAATAATGGTGCTGTTTGTGCCGGTAGCTCAGCTGGATAGAGCGTCGGCCTCCGGAGCCGAAGGCCGCGGGTTCAAATCCCGCCCGGCATGCCAAAACGGACGAACCGATGATATTGCTGCCATCGGCTCGTCCGTTTTTTACTCTTAGCACTGATAAGGAGTAATTATGAAGCATTTTGAAAAAGAATCTCTGGGTCTGTTTCCCACCCCCATGCACCGCCTGCCCAATATCAGCCGCGAGCTGGGCACCAATGTCTGGATCAAGCGCGACGACCTGTGCGGCGTAGCCTTGGGCGGCAATAAAGTACGCAAGCTGGAATATCTGCTGCACGATGCCAAACAGCAGGGTTATGATCTGATCATGACTACCGGTCAGGCGCAGAGCAATCATGCCATGCTGACCGCCGCCTGCGCCCGCCGCCTCGGCCTCGATTGCATCCTGCTGCTGAAAGACCGCGGCATCACCGCGCGCAAGGGCACTCAAATACTCAACCACCTGCGGGGGGTAGAGGTGCGCTATATGGATACCGACAGCTACGATGAGATATATCGCGAAATGGACAGGATCGGCGCTGAGCTGGGGCGCAAGGTGTACAAGATCCCCTGCGGCGGCTCCAATGCGCTGGGCACCTTAGGCTATATCGACTGCATGCGGGAGATCGCCGCCTCCGGCCAGCACTTCGATCATTTGGTCTGCGCCTGCGGTTCCGGCGGCACGGCAGCCGGCTGCGTGCTGGGCGCCAGACTGCATCTGCCGCATACGCAGGTGATGTGCTCGATGGTGGATAATGAGCCCTTCGAGCAGATCGTCACCGAGCTGATGCAGCAAGCGGCAGAATTACTGGAGATCCAGGTGGATATCCCCGTGCCGCAGCTGCTGGATATGTGCGGCCCCGGCTACTCCATCCCCTCGGCAGAGGGCAATGCGGCCATCGAGATGATGATGCAGCTGGAAGGTATCGTGCTGGATACCTGCTATACCGGCAAGGCCTTTGCCGGGCTGGTGCGCCGGGCCAAAGAGGGCTATTACAAAGCCGATGATAATGTCCTCTTCATCCATACCGGCGGCGCCGGCGGCCTCTTTGCCCAGGATTGGGATGCCGAATAAATTGCCGAAAAAGCGACCCCGCCTTGTCATAGGCGGGGTTTTGTTATCCTATCAGATTGATGATGCCGCTGACGCCCAGCATTACGTAGATTACTTTACGCAGCGTAGCCACATCCAGCTTATCGACGATGCGGGCGGCGATGAAGCTGCCGATGAGTATGCCTGCCGAACCGATCAGGATGGCGGAAATATGCTCCGGCAGCAGGATGCCTTTATAAAAGCGGAAGCCGGTATTGTAGATGGAGTTGATCCAGAAGAACAGCTGTATCGTGCCAAGGTAAGCGTGGGTGGACTCGGTCATAGTGATAAAATACAGCACCATCAGCGGCCCGCCGATGCCAAACAGGCCGTCACAGGTGGCAGAGATGAGGATGCAGACCAGACAGGCCGGCAGGCTGATGCGGCTGCTCTGCGCAGCCTTGCCGATGAAGATGTAATACAGGGAAAGCAGTATCAGGAAGATGCCGAATATCCTTTTTACCAGCAGCTGATCGAGGCTCAGCGAGCAGCTGATAACGATGCTGCTGGTGGCGGTGTAGAGGATGGCCGGCAGCACGGCGGTCTTTACGGCGATATCCTTCTTGTAGCGCAGCATCATCCCGGCACACAGCGGTATGCCCAGAGCGCAGGTGATGCCGGCTCCCACCGGAATGCCGAAAAAGTGCGGGAACACCTGCATCGTCACCAGCGCGCCGCCAAACCCGGCCACCCCATGTACGATCCCGGCTAAAAAAGATGTGATAAATACACTCAGATCGATCATTTGTCCTCAATTAAAATAGTCATTTATTGCCTGCAGGAAAACTTTACCGTATTTTTCGGCCTTATGCTGGCCCACACCGCTGACCTGCAGGAATTCTTCGATATCACGCGGTGCTTTCTCGGCCATATCCTGCAGCGTGGCATTGGAAAACACCACATACGCCGGCACACCTGCTTCCTGTGCCAGCTGCCAGCGCAGGTCTTTCAATACCTGCAAAAGGTCGGCATCAGCGTATTGCGGCAGCTCGGTATTGGCAGAAGAGCGTGCAGCAGTGGCTTTCTTCTGCAGCTCTTTGCGTCCCTTTGCCGTTAGACTGATGATGCCGTGGTCGGATGTATATTTGACCAAGCGCTGCTCCCGGAGGTCGGCCATAATGCCGTAGATGTCCTCTTTGGCAAGATAGCGCAGCGCTCCATAATGCGGCAGATGATCAAGACTGTTTTCAAAAATGCGTTTATCTTTGCTTTGGTGCAGGATGCGTACGATGAGGGTCGTGCTGACATTGCGGCCAAGCTCCTGATATACATTATCAATGCAGGCCAGAACGAGGTGTGCATTTTTGCCGCTTACCGGCGCAACTGCAGGTGCAGCAGCAGGCGTGGCGGCAGGCATGGAAACCTCTTTCACGCAGTTGCTGCAGTTATGGCACTCATCAGGATGCACTTCGCCGAAGTAGTCTAAGATATATCCGCGCAGGCAGCGCCTGGTCTGGCAGTAATCGACGATTTGATCCAGACGAGCTAAGTCGTGCTCGATCACTTCTTGCTGCTCTTCCGGGGAGAGCATGCTTTTTTCGCTCGGGTTTTCGATGAGGATTTTGGCGGTGCGGATATCGCTGGCAGAGTAGAGGAGGATGCAGTCCGCCGGCATACCGTCGCGCCCGGCGCGCCCTGCTTCCTGATAATAGGCTTCCATACTCTGCGGCATATTGTAGTGGATGACAAAGCCCACATTGGACTTATCGATGCCCATGCCAAAGGCATTGGTGGCGACCATAATACTGCGGCGATCGTAGACAAAATCGTCCTGGTTCTGCCGCCGCTCCTCATCGGTGAGTCCTGCATGATAACGGGTAGCGGCAAACCCCGCCTGCTGCAGCTTGAAGCAGACGTCTTCTACTTTTTTGCGGGTAGCGCAATAAATGATGCCGCATTTATTCCTGCGGGCAGATACCAGCTCCAGCAGGGTATTGGGCTTCTTCGCCGGCTTCATCACTTCAAAGCGCAGATTGGGGCGGTCGAAGCCGGTGATCACGGTTTTGGCATCCTGCAGCCCCAGCCGGTAGATGATATCTTCGCGCACTTTGGCGGTGGCGGTGGCAGTGAAGGCGGAAACGACGGGCCGATAGGGGAGACGATTGATAAAATCGGTGATGCGCAGATAGCTGGGGCGGAAATCCTGCCCCCACTGCGAAATGCAATGCGCCTCATCAACGCAGAGCATGGAGATTTTGACTTTGCTCACAGCGTGCAAAAATCCGGTAGTCAGCAATCGCTCCGGCGCGATATAGATGATCTTGTATTTGCCCAGCTCCACATTGCGGTAGACCAATTCGATCTGCGCCGGAGTGAGCGAGCTGTTGATATAAGCCGCCGCGACTCCGCTGCTTTTCAGCGCCATTACCTGGTCTTTCATCAACGAGATCAGCGGCGATACCACCAGCGTGATACCATCCAGCATCAGCGCCGGTATCTGATAGCAAAGGCTCTTCCCACCCCCGGTAGGCATAATCCCCAAAGCATCCCGCCCGGATAAAACCGCATCGATAAGCTCTTCCTGCCCATCGCGAAAAGAGGTATAACCAAAGCATTGCTTCAATATTTCATACCTTTTGTCCATGCCGTATACCGCCTTCGAAAATAATCACTACACCAGCCAATGCGCCGATGATGCCGATAAACATATTATAATGAATCTCTCGCAGCTATTCAAGCATCCACCGCCCGCAAAAAAAGCAGGCCCAAAGCCTGCCCACCCATGGCATTCAAGAGGTCAGCGGTTCGATCCCGCTTATCTCCACCAAAAAGACCTGAAATCGAAAGATTTCAGGTCTTTTTTCGTCTGAAATCTGCCGTTTTGTCCATTCTGTGTGATCTTTTCCAAGTGCCGCGGAACACTTGCACCC
>JAFXLH010000169.1 GCA_017531315.1 Bacillota bacterium | reverse complement strand
TGTTTTGGCACGAGGGTGCAATCACACAAAGCGATGAGGCGGGAGGTTGCCTTTCGGGACCAACCCACCCGAAAGGGTTTTTCCGCTGAGAATGTCCGCTAAAAAGCGGGCGAGAAGGAGGTTACAGTTTTAAATGGCACAGGAAAAAATTCGTATTAGACTTAAGGCGTATGACCACCGCCTGCTGGATGCTTCTGCGACCAAGATCGTAGAAACCGCCAAGCGCAGTGGCGCTCAGGTTTCGGGTCCGATTCCGCTCCCGACCGAGAAAAACATCTACACTATTCTGCGTTCGCCGCACGTTAACAAAGATTCCCGCGAACAGTTCGAGATGAGAACCCACAAGCGTCTCATTGATATTCTCGAACCCACCCCCAAGACGATGGACGCCCTGATGCGCTTGGAATTGCCCGCAGGCGTGGATATCGAGATTAAGCTGTAAGGCGTTTGTTAAAATTTTAGATATTGCTTCGATTATGAATTGGAGGTGCTCAACATGCCGAAAGCTCTTCTCGGCAAAAAACTGGGTATGACGCAGATCTTCAATGCTGAAGGTAAGATCGTTCCGGTCACCGTAATCGCTGCCGGTCCCTGCTACGTAGCCCAGATCAAAACCGCCGCCACTGATGGTTATGAAGCCATTCAGATCGGTTACGGCGATATTAAAGAAGTCAACTGCAATAAACCCCAGACCGGTCACTGCAAAGCTGCCGGTATCAAGCTGGTTCGCTACTTCCGCGAACTGCGCGTAGAAAACGCCAGCGAATATCAGCTGGGTCAGGAACTTACCGTTGGTTGCTTCGCTGATGGCGAACACGTAGATATCACCGGTATTTCCAAGGGTAAAGGCTTCGCCGGTACCATCAAGCGTTGGAACCATCACCGTGGCCCCATGACCCACGGTTCCAAGAACCATCGTCGTCCGGCTTCTGCCGGCGCCAAGGGCCCTGCCCGCGTACTGAAAGGCAAACATTCTCCCGGCCGTCTGGGCGGTGAAAAAGTTACCGTTCAGAACCTCGAAGTTGTTAAAGTCGATGTCGAACGTAACGTACTGCTGATCAAGGGCGCCGTTCCTGGTCCTAAGGAAGGCCTGCTCTACATCCGCAGCTCCAAGAAGATGAGCTAAGCGCCGGGAAAGGAGGACAATCATGAAGATTGATGTACTGAACAGAGAAGGTACCTCTGTTGGCGAAATCGAACTGAACGATGCGATCTTCGCCGTCCCGGTTAACGTACCGGTAATGCACCAGGCCGTTCGTGTTTATCTGAACTCCCTGCGCAGAGGTAATGCTAGCACTAAGAATAGAAGCGCCGTAAGCGGTGGTGGTAAGAAACCGTGGCGTCAGAAGGGTACCGGCCGTTCCAGCTTCGGTTCCAGCCGTAACCCGGTATGGCGTGGCGGCGGCGTGGCCTTCGGCCCCACCCCCCGTTCCTACTCCATCACCATGCCCAAGAAGATGCGCAGACTGGCTCTCCTTTCTGCCCTTTCTTCCAAGGCCGCTGAAGGCAACCTGGTCGTAGTTGACGAACTCGATTTCGCCGCTCCCAAGACCAAGGAAATGGCTCGCGTTCTTGCTAACCTGAACGCCAGCAACGCTCTGATCGTTCTTGCTGAAGGCCAGGACAACACCGTTCTCGCCGCCCGCAACCTCGTCGGCGTAAACACCGCTGCTTTCAACAGCCTCAACACTTACAAGGTTCTCTACAATGAGAAGCTCGTTATCACCAAACAGGCTCTCGCCGCCCTTGAGGAGGTGCTTGCATAATGCGTGATCCGTATCAGGTATTAGTCAAACCGATGGTTTCTGAAAAGTCCATGCTGATGATGGAAGACAACAAGTACTCCTTCGTCGTGGACAAGAACGCCAACAAAATCGAAATCAAGCACGCTGTTGAAGCTGCTTTCAAAGTTAAGGTTGTCAACGTTACCACCCGTAACATCAAGGGTAAGATCAGAAGAATGGGCCGCACTCAGGGCAAACGCCCCGATACCAAGCGTGCCATCGTCACCCTTGCTGAAGGCAACAAGATCGAAATCTTCGCCAACCTGTAAGACGGCGTAATAGGAGGAAAATGCAATGGGAATTAAAAAATACCAGCCTACTTCTCCCGGTCGCCGCGGAATGACGGTTTCCACCTTCGAGGAAATCACCACGTCGACTCCGGAAAAATCCCTGCTGCGCCCGCTCGTTAGCCGCGGCGGCCGTAACAACCAGGGTAGAATGACCACCCGTCATCAGGGCGGCGGTCACAAGAGAATGTACCGTATCATCGACTTCAAGCGCAATAAGGACGGTATCCCGGCCAAAGTCGCTTCCATCGAATACGATCCGAACCGTACCGCTAACATCGCTCTGCTCAACTACGTTGACGGCGAAAAGCGCTACATCATCGCTCCCCACGGCCTGAAGGTCGGCGATGTTCTGTACTCCGGCGCCGGTTCCGACATCAAAGTCGGTAACGCTCTGGAACTGAAGGATATCCCCGTTGGTACCATCGTACACAACGTGGAACTCCGCCCCGGTGTTGGCGGCCAGATGGGCCGTTCCGCCGGTGCTGCCATCCAGCTGATGGCTAAGGAAGGCAAATACGCCACCCTGCGTATGCCCTCCGGTGAAATGAGAATGGTTCTTTCCAATTGCCGTGCGACCATCGGCCAGGTTGGTAACCTCGATCAGGAAAACATCAACCTTGGTAAGGCCGGCCGCAGCCGTTGGCTGGGCGTTCGTCCTGCTAACCGCGGCGTTGTTATGAATCCTTGCGACCACCCGCATGGTGGTGGTGAAGGCCGTAGCCCGGTAGGCCGCAACCCGGTAACCCCGTGGGGCAAGCCTGCTCTTGGTGCTAAGACCCGCAGCCGCAAGAAGGCTTCTAACCGCATGATCATCAAGCGTCGCAACAGCAAGTAAGGGAAGGGAGGCAATACTGCATGAGCAGATCTATTAAAAAAGGCCCGTTCTGCGAACCGAAGCTGCTGGCTCGTATCGAAGTCCTGAATGAGACCGGTGATAAGAAAGTTCTGAAAACCTGGTCCCGCAGCTCCACCATTTTCCCGCAGATGGTTGGCCACACCATCGCCGTTCATGACGGTAAAAAACATGTTCCGGTATATGTTACCGAAGACATGGTTGGTCATAAACTCGGGGAGTTTGCTCCCACCCGTTACTACCGTGGACACGCTGGCAAGAGCGAAAGCGGCAGTTCTGCGAGATAAGGGAATTTGAGAGGAGGAAATTATTTTGGAAGCAAGAGCTACTAGCAAATTTCTCCGCGTCTCTCCCAGAAAGGCTCGCATGGTCATCGACCAGATCCGTGGGAAGAGAGTGGCTGAGGCTGAAGCTATTTTGAAGTTCACCCCCAACAAAACCGCTGAATACGCTCAGAAAATTCTGAAGTCTGCGGTTGCCAACGCGGAAAACAATTATAGCATGGATAAAAACGACCTGTTCGTCGTCAAGGCTTATGTTGACGAAGGCGCCAGCATGAAGCGCATCATGCCTCATGCACGGGGCAGTGCGGACAGAATGGTACACAGAACCAGCCATATCACCATCGTGGTAGGCGACAGAGAGGAGGCGTAATAGCGTGGGTCAGAAAGTTAATCCGAAAGGTTTTCGTATCGGCGTAATCCGTGATTGGGACGCGCGCTGGTATGCCAACAACAAAGATTTTAAAGTATTCCTTCACGAAGACTATGTCATTCGTAAGCACGTAAAAGCTAAACTGTATGCTTCCGGTGTCTCCAAGATCGACATCGAACGTACCGCTCAGCGTGTAACCTTGAATATCTTCACTGCCAAGCCCGGTATCGTAATCGGCCGCGGCGGCCAGGATGTAGAAGTTCTGAAGAAGGAACTGGAAAAGATGACTGGCAAAAAGGTCGTCGTCAACATTACCGAAGTTAAGCGTCCGGAAATGGATGCTCAGCTGGTAGCCGAAAACGTAGCTGCTTCTCTCGAAAAGCGCATCGCTTTCCGCCGCGCTATGAAGCAGACCGTTATCCGCACCCGTCGTATGGGCGCTGAAGGCATCAAGATCATGTGCAGCGGCCGTCTGGGCGGCGCCGAAATCGCCCGTACCGAATGGTACTCCGAAGGTAAAGTTCCGCTCCACACCCTGCGCGCTGACATCGACTACGGTTTTGCTGAAGCCAACACCGCTTACGGCAAAATCGGCGTAAAAGTTTGGATCTACAAGGGCGAAGTTCTGCCCAAGAAGGCTGCTAAGCCGGAAATCAAGACCGTGGAGGAGGGCGAATAAATGTTACTGCCGAAGAGAGTTAAATATCGCCGCCAGCACCGCGGTAGAATGAAAGGCGCTGCTCATAAGGGCAATTTCGTCAGCTACGGCGAATTTGGTCTGCAGGCCACCGAATGCGGTTGGATCACCAGCCGTCAGATCGAAGCTGCTCGTATCGCTATGACCCGTTACATCAAGCGTGGCGGTCAGGTTTGGATCAAGATTTTCCCGCACAAACCCATCACCGAAAAGCCTGCTGAAACCCGTATGGGTTCCGGTAAAGGTTCTCCGGAATACTGGGTAGCCGTTGTTAAGCCCGGCAGAGTTATGTTCGAAATCGCCGGTGTCGACGAAGCCGTCGCCCGCGAAGCTCTGCGTCTGGCCCAGCACAAGCTCCCGATCAAGACCAAGATCGTTAAGCGTGAAGAGAACGTAGGGGGTGAAGCGAAATGAAGGCTAGCGAGCTCCGTAACCTCTCTGTAGAGGAACTGCTCAAGAAAGATAGCGAACTGCAGATGGAACTGTTCAACCTGCGTTTTCGCTTGGCCACCGGTCAGTTGGATAACCCCATGACCATCAAAGCTGTCAAGAAAGACATGGCGCGTGTAAAGACCGTCATCCGTCAGAAAGAAATCGAGAAAGCTCAGTAATCGCCGGAAAGGAGGGCATTGTTGGTGGAAAGAAAATCCCGTAAAACCCGTATCGGCATCGTCTGCAGCGACAAAATGGATAAGACCTGCGTCGTCCGCGTCGAATCCCGTACTCGTCATCCGCTCTATGGCAAAATCGTCAAGAGCAGCAAGAAGTTCAAGGCCCATGATGAGAACAACGAGGCCCGCATCGGCGATAAAGTGCTGATCGCGGAAACTCGCCCGCTTTCCAAAGACAAACGTTGGAGAGTTGTGGAAATTCTTGAAAAGGCCCCGATTATCTAATTATTAAAGAAGAAAGAAAGGGGGCGGCTTAATTGATCCAGGCCGAAACCAGACTGAAAGTCGGCGATAACACCGGCGCTAAAGAACTGCTGTGCATCAAAGTTCTGGGCGGTTCTCGTCGTAAATACGCCACTGTTGGCGATGTAATTATTTGCTCCGTTAAAGAAGCAAGCCCTGGCGGCGTTGTTAAGAAGGGCGACGTAGTTCGTGCCGTTGTCGTTCGTACCGCCAAGGAAGTCCGTCGTCCCGACGGTTCCTATATCCGTTTTGATGAAAACTCCGCCGTTATCATTAATGATGCCGGCCAGCCTCGCGGCACCCGTATCTTTGGTCCGGTAGCCAGAGAACTGAGAGATAAGGACTACATGAAGATTATCTCTCTGGCTCCCGAAGTGCTTTAAGGTGGAGGTGAAACGTGGTGACTAAAATGCATGTTAAAACCGGCGATACCGTCGTCGTTATCACCGGCAAGGACGCCGGCACCAAAGGCAAGGTTATGTCCGTGCTGCCCAAGACCGGCCGCGTTGTAGTGGAAAAGGTCAACATTGTCAGCAAACACACCAAGCCCACTCAGAACAATCCTCAGGGTGGTATCATGAAGAAAGAAGCTCCCATCGATGCTTCCAACGTAATGCTGTACTGCGATAAGTGCGGCAAGGGCGTTCGCATCGGTAAGGAAGTTCTCGCTGATGGTACCCGCGTACGCAAGTGTGTCGTATGCGGCACCCAGTTTAAATAAGAGGGAAAGGAGGAAACTTTATGGCCAGACTGAAAGAACGCTATGAACAGGAAATCCGTTCTCAGCTTCAGGAAAAATTCAAGTATGAAAACTGCATGCAGATCCCGCGCCTGGAAAAGGTAGTTATCAACATGGGTCTGGGCGAAGCTATTCAGAACCCGAAGGCTCTGGAAGCCGCCGTTGCAGATTTGACCGCGATCTCCGGTCAGAAACCCATCGTGACCAAAGCTAAAAAGTCCATTGCTGCTTTTAAGCTCCGTCAGGGTATGTCCATCGGCTGCAAGGTAACCTTGCGCGGCGACAGAATGTATGAGTTCGTCGATAAGATGATCTCCGCTGCGATCCCTCGTACCAGAGACTTCAAAGGTGTTTCTGCCAACGCTTTTGACGGCCGCGGCAACTACACCCTGGGCCTCAAGGACCAGCTGATCTTCCCGGAAATCGAATACGATAAGATCGACAAACTCCGTGGCATGGAAGTAGCTTTTGTTACCTCTGCTACCACCGACGAAGAATGCAAGGAACTGCTGCGGTTGATGGGCATGCCCTTCGCCGATAAGCAATAAGGAGGTATACTCGTGGCTAAAACTTCTATGAAGATTAAACAGCAGCGGACCCCCAAATATAGCGTACGCGGCTACAACCGCTGCAGCATCTGCGGTCGTCCGCATGCCTATATGCGCAAGTTCGGCATCTGCCGTATTTGCTTCCGCAATTTGGCCTATAAAGGCGAGATTCCCGGCGTTACCAAGTCCAGCTGGTAAGCCAGAGAATGGAAGAAGGAGGTAAAACTCAATGGTTGTAACCGATCCGATTGCCGATTTCTTGACTAGAATCCGCAACGCCAACATGGTTTACATGGAAAAAGTCGAATGCCCGGCTTCCAAAGTTAAACTGGCTCTTGCGAACATCCTCAAGGATGAAGGCTACATCAAGGATGTGGAATATATCGAAGACGGAAAACAGGGCATCATTCGTATGTACCTGAAATATGCCGGCAACAAAGAAAGAGTTATCAGCGGTCTGAAGCGCATCTCCCGTCCCGGCCTGCGTGTCTATGCTCGCAAGGATGAACTGCCCAAGGTTCTGGGTGGTCTGGGTATTGCGGTAATCTCTACTTCCAGCGGCCTGATGACTGACAAACAAGCTCGTAAACAGGGCCTGGGTGGCGAAGTTATCTGCTACGTCTGGTAAGCTAGGAGCTTTCACTAATTAGGAGGTGTGAACATGTCCCGAATTGGCAAAATGCCGATCACGGTCCCGGCGGGTGTTGAGATCAAGATCGACGGTAACGTCGTCGAAGTCAAAGGCCCCAAAGGTGTACTGAAAAGAGAATTCTCTCCTCGCATTGCGCTGGAGATGGAAGACGGCGTGATCACCTGCAAGCGTCCCAGCGATAACCCGCAGGACCGCGCTCTGCATGGTCTGACCCGCGCTCTGCTCAACAACATGGTAGTTGGCGTTACCGCCGGCTTCGAAAAGAAGCTGACCCTGGTAGGTGTTGGTTACCGTGCCGCCATGAATGGCAAACTGCTGGCTCTGACTGTCGGTAAGTCTCACCCGGTAGAAATGGATCCCGGTGCTGACCTGACCGTCGAAGTTCCCCAGCCCAACACCATCATCATCAAGGGCATCGATAAGGAAAAGGTTGGCGCTTTCGCTGCCAACGTCCGCGAAGTCCGTCCGCCGGAACCCTACAAGGGCAAAGGCATCAAGTATGCTGATGAAGTTATTAAGCGCAAAGCTGGTAAGGCCGGCGCTAAGAAATAACGGTTGCTAGGAAGGAAGGATATAATCTTCTGGAGCGCTCGAAAGGAAGGTAAACTCAATGTATAAGAGAATCGACCGCAAGGCTATCCGCGCGAAGAAGCATTACCGCATCCGCCGCTTCATCAGCGGTACCGCGGCTGCTCCTCGCTTGGCGGTATATCGCAGCAACAAGCACATCTACGCTCAGCTGATCGATGACGTTGCCGGTGTCACTCTGGCTGCTGCCTCGTCTCTGGATGCTTCTCTGCGTAGTGAAATTGGCAGCAACAAAGAAGCTGCCAAGAAGGTAGGCCTGCTGCTGGCTGAAAAAGCCAAGGAAGCCGGCATTACTGAAGCGGTCTTTGACCGCGGCGGCCTGATCTATCATGGCCGCGTCGCCGCTCTCGCCGAAGGCGCCAGAGAAGGCGGCTTACAGTTCTAAGCAAAGGAGGGTAATTAAATGGCAAGATACGAAAAACAGGAAGCTGTTTCCGAACTGCAGGAACGCGTTGTCAGCCTGAACCGTGTCGCTAAAACCGTTAAGGGCGGCCGCCGCATGAACTTCCAGGCGCTGGTCGTAGTCGGCGATGGTAAAGGCCGCGTTGGCGCAGGTATCGGCAAAGCTGCTGAAGTTCCTGAAGCGATCCGCAAGGGCGTTGAAGACGCTAAGCGTCATATGATCACCGTTCCGCTGCTTAATTCCACCATCCCGCATGAAGTGCTCGGCACCTTTGGCGCCGGCAAGGTTATGATGAAGCCTGCTGCCGATGGTACCGGTGTTATCGCCGGTGGCCCGGTCCGTGCGGTACTGGAATTGGTAGGCATTAAAAATATTCTCACCAAATCTCTGGGTTCCAACACTGCTGTAAACATGGTTAACGCTACTCTCGCCGGTCTGAAGTCCCTGAAGACCGTAGAACAGGTTAGCCGTCTGCGCGGTAAGACCCCCGAAGAGATCTTGGGTTAAGGGGGCATAAACAATGGCTAAGATTAAAATCACCTTGACCAAGAGCCCCATCGGCTATGCCAAGAAGCAGAGAGCTATTGCCGAATCTCTGGGTCTGAAAAAGATGAACTCCTCTGTGATCCAGGAAGATACCCCCGATATCTTGGGCAAGGTTCATAGCATTGCCCATCTGGTTACCGTAGAATCCAACGTTGACTGCGAGTAATTTTCAGGAGGAAAAATAAATGAAACTTCATGAATTGGCTCCGGCTCCCGGTTCCGTCAAAAAGGGCTGGAGAGTTGGTCGAGGCACCGGTTCCGGTAATGGTAAAACTTCCGGCCGTGGCCACAAGGGTCAGAACTCCCGCAGCGGCGGTGGCGTTCGTCCCGGTTTTGAAGGCGGCCAGATGCCTATGGCCCGTCGTCTGCCCAAGCGTGGTTTCACCAACATCTGGGCTAAGCAGATCGAAGAAGTCAGCCTCTGCGATCTGAACCAGTTTGCTGATGATACCGTCATCACCACCGAACTGCTCATCGAAGCCGGCCTCGTAAAGAGAGCTTGCGACGGCGTAAAAGTTCTGGCTAACGGTGAACTCGAGAAAAAACTGATCGTTAAAGTTGGCGCCACCAAGGCTGCTGCTGCTGCGATCGAAGCTAAGGGCGGCAAAGTAGAATAAGAGAAGGGGTGGCTTAAGTGCTTTCTGCTATCAAAAACGCATGGAGTATCCCCGATCTGCGTAAAAAGATCACCTTTACCCTGTGGATGCTGCTGATCTTCCGTATCGGCAGCTACATCCCGGTTCCCGGTATCGCATCTGATATTCTGGCCGAGAGAATGTCTGCATCTTCTCTCTTCGACTTCATGAATATCCTTTCCGGTGGTTCCTTCAAGCAGCTGACCATCTTCGCGATGGGCGTTATCCCTTACATCAACGCCTCCATCATTCTGCAGCTGCTGACCATGGTTGTACCGTACTTTGAAAAACTTGCCAAAGAAGGCCAGGAAGGCCGCCGCAAAATGTCCCAGTGGACCCGCTACGGCGCCATCGTGCTCGGCTTCTGCCAGGCTCTGATCATGTCCTTCTACCTCCGTCCCGCTATGGTAAACGGCGGTAACCTTTGGTTCGTTTTCGTTTGTGCCGTCACCATGACTGCCGGTACTGCTTTCCTGATGTGGTTGGGTGAACAGATTACCCAGAAGGGTCTGGGCAACGGTATCTCCCTGATCATCTTTACCGGTATCGTTTCCCGCCTGCCTGCCGGTATCGGCACCATTTACCAGTACGTCACCGTCGGCGGCGTCAGCATCATCGTTGCGCTGCTGGTAGCTATCGTGGCCGTATTCCTGGTAGCCGGTGTTGTAGCCGTGCAGCAGGGCCAGCGTCGCATCCCGGTTCAGTACGCCAAGCGTGTAGTTGGCCGCAAGACTTACGGCGGTCATTCCACCTACATCCCCATGCGTATCAACCAGGCCGGCGTTATCCCGATCATCTTCGCTATGTCCTTGCTGAACTTCCCGGTGATGATCGCGGAATTCTTCCCGGCAAACAAATTTGCCAACTGGATCGTTAACGTGCTCAACTATCAGTCCGTCTGGTACGTTCTGCTCTACGCTTTCCTGATCTTCGTATTTTCCTATTTCTACACTGCGGCTACGTTCGATACCAACAACGTATCCGAAAACCTGAAGAACAACGGCGGCTTCATCCCCGGTCTGCGTCCCGGCCGTCCTACTGCTGAGTATCTGGATAAGATCCTCACCCGTTTGACCTTTGCCGGCGCCGTATTCCTCACCGTCATCGCCCTGATGCCTTCCGCTTACATGGCGATCACCAAGATGAACCTGTACTTCGGTGGCACCTCGCTGCTGATCGCCGTTGGTGTTGCGATCGATACCATGAAGCAGATCGAATCTCAGCTCATCGCACATAACTACGAGGGTTTCTTGAAATAAGGGGGATAAATTATGAAAATCGTCTTACTCGGACCTCCCGGCGCTGGTAAAGGCACCCAGGCCGAAATGCTGGTAAAGAAGCTGTTCTTGCCGCATATTTCTACCGGTGATATGTTCCGCGCGGCCATCGCCGCCGGCACCGATTTGGCTATGGAAGCCAAATCTTATATGGACAAGGGCCAGCTGGTTCCGGATGCGCTGACTATCGGCATCATCCGCGACCGCATCGCCCAGCCCGATTGCCGCGAAGGTTTCCTGCTGGATGGTTTCCCCCGCACGCTGGCTCAGGCGGAAGCGCTTGATCAGATGCTGGCTGACATGGATACCGAGCTGGACGCTGTATTGAACATCAGCGTTCCGCTCGATAATCTGGTCACCCGTCTGACCGGCCGCCGTATGTGCCGCCAGTGCGGTAACATCTATCATATGACCTATAATCCGCCCAAGGATGAAAACACTTGCGATTCCTGCAACGGTGAACTCTACCAGCGCAGCGATGACAAGGAAGAAACCGTAAAGAACCGCCTTACCGTATACGAAAATCAGACTGCTCCGCTTATTGAGTACTACACCAATACCGGCAAGCTGAAGACCGTAGATGGTGACCAGGCCATCGGCAAGGTACTTGTCGACCTGGGCGCGGCTTTAGGCCAGAATTGGGCATAATGCAGATCCGGCAGGCTCTGCACTGCGTATTATTCCGCCCCGGCACGTAATCAACGAGGTCTTTTGCATGAAGGAAAGAAATATTATCGATTATGCAGCGGCCGAACAACCGCTCGGCTGCGATTCAAACCTATCCTCTCGGTTTGAATTGATGCCGGGACAATTGGTTCGTTCCATTGCCGGACGGGATAAAGGCGCTCTTTATCTGATCATGGCTATCAATGCCGAAGGTTTATTGCTGGTAGACGGCCGGAAAAATCCGGTCACGAAGCCGAAACGCAAGAACCCCCGACATGTGCAGCGTACGCATCAGGTAGCGGCTGACCTGGTGCTGCACGGCGCGGCACGGCCCTGGCGCGATGAAGAAGTCAGAGCAGCTATTATTGATTTAACTACTAAGGAGGGCAAATAATGTCGAAGCAGGACGCGATCGAAGTTGACGGCGTAGTTATCGAGCCGCTTCCGAATGCCATGTTCACCGTAGAACTGGCAAACGGCCATCGCATTTTGGCCCACATTTCCGGGAAGATCCGCACCAATTATATCCGCATTCTCCCCGGTGATAAGGTCACTGTGGAACTGAGCCCCTACGACCTTAAACGGGGCCGGATCACTTATCGTTATAAGTAACCAATTGTTCTAGTTGAAGTTTTTAGGAGGTTACCTCAATGAAGGTCAGAGCTTCTGTAAAACCTATTTGCGAAAAATGCAAAGTTATCAAAAGAAGGGGCAAAGTAATGGTCATTTGCTCCAACACCAAGCATAAACAAGTCCAGGGCTAAAAATTGGAGGTGTTTCAATAAATGGCACGTATTGCTGGCGTTGACCTGCCCAAAGAAAAACGTGTAGAGATCGGTCTCACCTACATTTATGGCGTAGGGCTGAAGACTTCTCAGGCCGTTCTCGCTAAAGCCGGTGTCAATCCCGACACTCGCGTTAAAGATCTGACTGACGATGAAGAAGCTCGCATCCGTGAAGCTATCGCTGAATACACCGTAGAAGGCGATCTGCGTCGTGAAGTTGCGCTGAACATCAAACGTCTGACTGAAATCGGTTGCTATCGTGGTATCCGCCATCGTCGCGGTCTGCCCGTTCGCGGCCAGAAGACTAAAACTAATGCCCGTACCCGCAAGGGTCCGAAGCGTACCGTAAGCGGTAAGAAGAAGAAATAATTGAAGGGAGGTCTTGGTTTTGGCTCCTCGTAGACAGATCCACAGAAGAAGAGAAAAGAAAAACGTTGAATATGGCGTAGCCCATATCCAGTCCACTTTCAACAACACCATCGTTACCATCTCTGATAAAGACGGCAATGCCATCTCCTGGTCTACCGCCGGTGCTCAGGGCTTCAAGGGTTCCCGTAAGAGCACTCCCTATGCCGCTCAGATGGCCGCCGAAGTTGCTGCCAAAGCTGCTATGGAACATGGTATGCGTCAGGTAGAATGCATGGTAAAAGGCCCCGGCTCCGGCCGTGAAGCCGCTATCCGTGCTCTGCAGGCTGCCGGTCTCGAAGTAACTATGATCAAAGACGTTACTCCGATCCCGCACAACGGTTGCCGCCCGCCCAAGAGAAGAAGAGTTTGAGGAGGATATAGTAAATGGCAAGATATACTGGTGCTGTTTGCCGTCTCTGCCGTCGCGAAGGCATGAAACTTTATCTCAAAGGCGACCGCTGCTACTCCGATAAGTGCGCTATGGCCAACAAGGCTTATGCGCCCGGCCAGCACGGCCAGTCCCGCAAAAAAGTTTCTGAGTATGGTACTCAGCTGAGAGAAAAACAGAAAGTACGTCGTATTTACGGCGTTTCCGAAAAACAGTTCCGTATGTACTTTGAAAAAGCGGAACGTCAGCACGGCGTCACCGGTGAAAACCTGCTGCGCCTGCTGGAACAGCGTCTGGACAACGTAGTATACCGTCTTGGTCTGGCTTCTTCCCGCATCGATGCCCGCCAGCTGGTACGCCACGGTCACTTCACCGTAAACGGCAAAAAGGTCAACATCCCCTCCTTCCTGGTTAAGGTTGGCGATGTGATCACCGTTCGTGAAAACAGCCGCAAATCTCCCAAGTTCGTCGCGATCGCTGACGCCATTGCTCATCGCAATGCTCCGCAGTGGCTCGAGCAGGATAAAGAAAACCTGGCTGGCAAAGTTATTGCCCTGGCCAGCAGAGAGGATATCGATCTGCCGATCAACGAACAGCTGATCGTCGAACTGTACTCCCGTTAAATCGCTTGTTAAAGCATGTATTTGCCTAAAAGAAAAGGAGGGCGAATATGTTTGGAATCGAAAAGCCGAAGATTCAGTGCGTACAACAGGCGGAAGACAATTCTTTTGGCAGCTTTGTAGTCGAGCCGTTGGAAAGAGGCTACGGCATGACGCTGGGCAATGCTCTGCGCCGCGTACTCCTTTCCTCTCTGCCCGGTGCTGCTGTCACGGCAGTAAAAATCGATGGCGTGCTGCATGAGTTCTCCACCGCCCCCGGCGTTGTCGAAGATGTCACCGACATCATCCTCAATCTCAAGGGTCTGGCGATCAAAATGCACAGCGACGAAGAACAGGTCGTTCGCATCAATGCCAAAGGCGCCGGCGTTGTCCGCGCCAGCGATATCCAGTGCGATCCGAGCATTGAGATTCTCAATCCGGACCACTATATCGCCACTATTGATGAAGGCGGCGTGCTGAACATGGAACTTTCCGTGGCTCGCGGCCGTGGTTATCAGGGTGCTGATAAGAACAAGACTGAAAACCAGCCTATCGGCGTTATCCCCATGGATTCGCTGTTCTCCCCGGTGATCAAAGTCAACTTCACCGTAGAGAACACCCGCGTCGGCCAGCAGACCGACTACGATAAGCTGACCATCGATATTTGGACGGACAAGACCATCGCTCCGGATGAAGCCATCAGCGCTTCTGCTAAGATCCTCTGCGATTATCTGGAACTGTTCGTCGGCCTGACGGAAAGTCTGCCGCAGGAAGTCGCGTTAGTAGAAAAGGAAGACGGCCAGCTGACCAAGCTGATGGATATGACTATCGAAGATCTCGATCTTTCGGTACGTTCTTACAACTGCTTGAAGCGTGCTGGTATCCACACCGTACAGGAACTGGCCAATCGCACCGAAGACGAAATGATGAAAGTGCGTAACCTGGGCCGTAAATCCCTGGAAGAGGTCACTGCCAAACTGGCTGAACTGGGCCTCTCCCTGAAAAAGTGTGACGAATAAGGAGGAACTACAATGGCTTACCGCAGATTAGGGGTAAAGAGTGCGCATCGTAAATCCATGCTGCGCAATGCTACTACCTCCCTTTTCAAAGCCGGCAAGATCGAAACTACCGAAGCTCGCGCCAAAGAACTGGTCAGCGTAGCTGAAAAAATGATCACGCTGGGTAAGAAAGGTGATCTGGCTGCCCGCCGCGCGGCCCTGGCCTACATCACCGAAGAAGATACGGTAACCAAGCTGTTCACTGAGATCGCGCCCAAATATGCCGATCGCAATGGCGGCTACACCCGTATCATCCGCCTCGGCCAGCGCCGTGGCGATGCCGCTACCATGGTACTGGTAGAACTGGTCTAATTGCCTGATACCAAGCAGGGATGACATCATGTCATCCCTGCTTTTTATGTCTGCTTGACAATATCTGCCTAATTGCCTATAATGTAAACCAGTTGATTCTATTTGGTTTACAAATGCAGAGGTATTATGATCGAACTTCGCAATCTCTATTATGCATACGATTATGAAGGCGAAAATGTCTTAAACGGTCTCTCGCTCACTTTCCGGGAAGGGGAGTGGACGGCGGTGATCGGCGCCAATGGCAGCGGCAAAAGCACCATGGCGCGCCACATCAACGGCCTGCTGCAGCCGGATCGCGGGCAGGTGCTGGTGGATGGCCTGGATGCCGCCGACCCGCAGCAGCTGCTGCAGATCCGCGAGCGCGTTGCTTTCGTCTTCCAGAATCCCGACAATCAGCTGGTGGCTACCACCATTGAAGATGATATCGCCTTTGGCCCGGAAAACCTGGGCCTCGACCCCGATGAGATCGGCCGCCGCGTCGACCGTGCGCTGGACATCACCGGCCTCGTCGACAAGCGCAGCCAGGCGCCGCATCAGCTTTCCGGCGGCGAGAAGCAGCGCGTCGCCATCGCCGGTGCGCTGGCTATGGCCTCCCGCTACATGATCCTGGACGAGCCCACTTCGATGCTCGACCCGCAGATGCGCCTGCAGGTGATCGCCATGCTGCAGAAGCTGCACAGCGAGCTGGGCATGGGGCTGATCTATGTGACCAACATCATGGAAGAAGTGCTGCTGGCGCAGCGCGTAGTGGTGGTATCGCATGGCCGCGTGGTCTTCGATGGCACCCCGCGCGAGGTCTTCTCCCGCGTAGAGATGCTGACGGAGCTGGGGCTGGATGTGCCGCCGCTCTGTCGCCTCTCCGCCCAGCTGGCCGATGCCGGCTACCCGCAACTGCGCGGCTGCCTCGATCAGGAGGAGCTGTACGCTGCGCTGACCGCCCTGCCGCAGGCCCAGCCGGGGCAGGGGAGTACCGCCGCGCCCATCATGCCCGCCGCCGAGCCGCAGCGCCGACCCTACGTAGAGCTGGAGCAGGTGGCCTACCGCTACGGCAAGGATGCGCCCGCCGCCCTGAGCGAATTCGACCTGCGTATCTGGCAGGGGCAACGCGTGGCGGTGATCGGCCACAGCGGCAGCGGCAAGAGCACGCTCTCCAACCTCATCGCCGGCCTCTACGAGCCGAGTGCCGGCCGCATCACCGTAGCCGGGCAGGAAAAGGAGAAGAAGCGCATCTTCCGCAAGGTGGGCATGGTGTTCCAATATCCGGAGCAGCAGCTGTTTGCGGAAAATGTGTATGAAGAAGTATGCTTCGGTGCGCGTAATGCCGGCATCGCCGAAGAGCGTCTGCCGCAGCTGGCCGCCGAATCGATGCATGCGGTCGGCCTCGATCTGGAAGTGCTGGCCGAGCGCTCGCCGTTTGCCTTATCCGGCGGGCAGAAGCGCCGCGTCTGCATCGCCGGTGTGCTGGCGGTGCATCCCAAGGTACTGCTGCTGGATGAGCCGACCGCCGGTCTGGATGAAGGCGGGCGCCGCTGGATCCTAGAGCTGGTACGCACTTATAATAATGAAGATAACACGGTGATTCGGGTCTCGCACAATATGGAAGAAGTGGCAGAGCTGGCCCAGCGCATCGTGGTGCTGGATCATGGCCGCAAGCTGCTGGAAGGCACGGTGGAAGAAGTGTTTGCCGAAGGTGAATTGCTGCAGCGGCACGGGCTGGATGTGCCGCAGGCCGCCCAGCTGGTGCGCCGTCTGCGTGCGGCGGGCTACCCGCTGCCCGGCCGCGCCGTGACCGTGGAGGCTGCGGCGGCGGAGATTCTCGCCTGGTTGGGAGGTGGCGCCAATGCTTAGTGATAAGCTGGTCATCGGCCAGTATTACCCGGCGAAGAGCTATTTCCACAGCCGCGACGCCCGCGCCAAGATCATCACCAGCGTCATCTACCTGCTGCTGCTGTTCGTGGTCAGAGACTGGGCCTCCTATGCGCTGCTGACGGCGGTGCTGCTGGCGCATGTGAAGCTGAGCAGTATTCCCGCATCGCGCCTGCTCAGCGGCATGAAGACGATGCTGATCTTCTTCGTCGGCCTCACCGCCCTGCTCAATGCCTTCTTTATGGAAGGTGAGACGGTGCTGTGGAGCTGGTCTAGCCTGACCCTGACCTTGGAAGGGCTGCTGCAGGGTCTGAAGATGGGTCTGCGTCTGCTGCTGCTGATACTCTATGCCTCGCTGCTCACGCTCACCACCACGCCCATCGAGCTGACCGACGCTATCGAGCGCCTGCTCTCGCCGCTGGCGCGTCTGGGCGTACCCGCGCATGAGATCGCGATGATGATGTCCATCGCGCTGCGCTTCATCCCTACTATCCTGGAAGAATTCGACCGCATCGTGCTGGCTCAGCGCTCGCGCGGCGCGGATATTGGCAGCGGTGGCCTGTTCAAGCAGGCTAAAGCGCTGCTGCCGCTGCTGGTACCGTTGTTCGTAGCTGCCTTCCGCCGCGCCGAAGAGCTGGCGCAGGCTATGGAGGCTAAATGCTACCACGGCGGCGAAGGGCGCACGCATTGGCGCCGCAGCCGCTGGCAGAGCGGCGATACGCAGCTGCTGCTCATCTACCTGCTGCTGGCCGCGGTGCTGGTCGGCTGGCGCGTGCTGGGAGGTGCATTCTGATGACGGTGATCAAACTGACCATCCAATACGATGGCACCAATTATATCGGCTGGCAGCGTCAGCCGCGTGGGCAGGGCGTGAGCGTGCAGCAGGCCATCGAAGATGTGCTGGAGCAGCTCTACGGCGAGCATATCACGCTGCACGGCGCCGGGCGTACTGATAGCGGCGTGCATGCGGTGGGGCAATGTGCCAGCTTCGTGCCTACCAAGCCGCTGCCGGTGTCGCGGGTGGCGCAGGCGATGAACAATCTGCTGCCGCCGGATATCCGCATCAGCAGTGCGGTGGCGGAAGCGGAAGACTTCCACGCCCGCTTTTCCGCCTCCGGCAAGCACTACCGCTATATCATCGAGCAGCAGCCCTCCTGCAATGCGTTCAGCTATCGCTATGCCTGGCAGCTGGGCGAAAAGCTGGATGTGGCGGCAATGCGCGAGGCGGCGCAATACCTGCTGGGCAGCCACGATTTCCGCCATTTTTGCGCCGTTGGCAGCCCGGTGAAAGACTTTGTCCGCACCATCGAGAGTTTGCAGCTCTCGGAGCCTGATTTTAGCGCAAACGACCAGCTCTGGCGGCAAATGGAGCGCCCGCTGGTCATCGATATCTGCGGCAATGGCTTCCTCTATAAGATGGTGCGTTTCATCGTCGGCCGCCTGGTCGCGGTGGGCCGCCACGAGATAAAACCGCAGGATATGGCCGCTTTCCTCATCGGCGAAGTGCCAAAAAACATCTCCGTAGCACCCGCTTTGGGCCTCACTTTGGTCGAAGTGAGATATGGCGGGGAGAAAATCGGAGATTAGACGAGATATATTGCAAACATTGTGAAAAAAGTGGGTAAAATCGCCTGTAAATCCGCCAAAAAGCTGGTTTTGGCATAAAAACCGTCCAAAATCAGCTTTTTTCATTTGACAAGCAGTATTTCTATGGATATAATAATAAAGCACGCCATGGTCCGACCCCGTTGACCGAAGGCGATTAAATTTCCGTCAATTAATTAAGGAGGTAAGACCATGGGAACTTATATGGCCAAACCCGCCGAAATCGAAAAGAAATGGTACGTACTTGACGCTGCTGGCAAGCCCCTGGGCCGTGTAGCTTCTGAAGCTGCCCGTCTGCTCCGCGGTAAGCATAAGCCGATCTTTACTCCCCATATCGATACCGGCGACTTCGTAATCATCATCAATGCCGAGAAGGCTATCCTCACCGGCAACAAGCTGCTGCAGAAGAAGTATTATCATTACTCCGGCTATCCGGGCGGTCTGAAGACCATCACCTACAAGGATATGATGCAGTATCGTCCCGTACAGGCTATGGAAGAAGCCGTAAAAGGCATGCTGCCCCATAACCGTCTTGGCCGTGACCAGTTCGGCAAGCTGAAAGTATATGCCGGCCCCGAACATCGCCATGCCGCTCAGAAACCCGAAACTTGGGAATTTTAAGGAAAAGGAGGAAGCTATCTTATGAAATATTATGGTACTGGTCGTCGTAAAAACGCCGTAGCCAAAGTTTGGCTTACTCCCGGTAACGGCGAAATCTGCGTAAACAACAAAGGTCTGATCGAATACTTCGGCAAAAAGACCCTCGAAATGATCGTTAAGCAGCCCCTCGAACTGACCGAAACTCTGGCTAAGTATGATGTTACCGCTTCCGTACATGGCGGCGGCATCTCCGGCCAGGCCGGTGCTGTTCGTCACGGCATCGCCCGCGCTCTCGTTCTGGCTGATCCGGAACTGCGTCCCTCTCTCAAAGCCGCCGGTTTCATGACCCGCGACCCGAGAATGAAAGAACGCCGCAAATACGGTCTCAAAAAAGCCCGCAAAGCCAGCCAGTTCTCCAAGCGTTAAACTTCGTTTCGCTTACTCCGAACCCCATGCCTTATGCATGGGGTTCTTTTTTTGCCGCATCGCCGCATAAGCTGTGGCGGAGGTGTTTGGCATGAAGACGTACTATATTCGGCGGCGTTATTTGCTGCTGCTGATATTGCTGCCGCTGATGCTGTGCCTGTTGCTGCTGCTGCAGGACTGGCGGCAGGGGAGAGAAGCGCTCTCGATGCCGCTGGTCGGGCTTACGGTGGTGGTGGATGCCGGGCATGGCGGCGCCGACCCCGGCGTGGTGGGCGTGAGCGGCGTGCTGGAAAAAGATATCAATCTGGCCGTGGCACAAAAATTGGCGGCGCTGCTGGAAAACGCCGGGGCGACGGTGATAATGACGCGCGACGCCGACCTGTTCCTCGGCGAGAATAAGCGCGGCGACCTGCAGGCGCGGGTGGATGCGGCGGTGGGCGCGGATCTGCTGATCAGCGTGCATGGCAACAGCTTTCCGCAGCAGAGCTCATCATGCGGCGCACAGGTTTTTTATGCATCGAATAATGCAGCAGGGGAGCGGCTGGCCGTGGCGATGCAAAAATGCCTCGCCGCCGTATCGGCAGATGGCCACCGTCAGGCGCTGCCGCATGCATCGTCCTATCTGCTGAAGCATTGCTCCTGCCCGGCTGTGGTGGCGGAAGTGGGCTTTCTCTCTAATGCGGCAGAAGAACGGCAGCTGACCGATGACGCTTATCAGTGGCAGCTGGCCTGGGCGATGCTGGAGGGGATAGTCGCGTATCGGCAGGACGGCAGCGCAGAAAATGCTGTCGGGAATCAAGAATAATTATAAAAATTTTACAAAAAGTATTGCATTTTTATGCAAGCGGGTGTATTATATCAGCATGCTATTTTAATACACCTTGGGAGGAACAACAAATGACCAGAAAAATTGCATTAGCTTACAGCGGCGGCCTCGATACTTCCGTTATCATCCCGTGGCTGAAAGAAAACTATGATTGCGAAGTTATCGCCGTTTGCGGCGACGTCGGTCAGGAAGCCGATTATGAACCCGTCAAAGCCAAGGCTCTGGCCAGCGGCGCTGCCAAATGCTATGTCGGCCACCTCACCGAAGAATATGTGGCCGATTATATCTTCCCCTGCCTCAAGGCCGGCGCTGTTTATGAAGGCAAGTACCTGCTCGGTACCTCTCATGCCCGCCCCATCATCGCCAAATATCTGGTAGACGTCGCCAAAGCTGAAGGCTGCGACGCCATCTGCCACGGCTGCACCGGCAAGGGCAACGACCAGGTCCGCTTCGAGCTGACCATCAAGGCTCTCGCTCCGGAAATGGAGATCATCGCTCCCTGGCGCATCTGGGATATCTCTTCCCGCGAAGAAGAGCTGGCCTATGCCGAAGCTCACGGCATCCCGGTCGGCCTCTCCAAGGACAAGCTGTACAGCATGGACGAAAACGTCTGGCACCTCTCCCATGAGGGCGCCGATCTGGAAAATCCCGCCAACGAACCGCAGGATGACCTGCTGCTGATCTGCAAGACCCTGCAGAATGCCCCCGATGCCCCCGAATACGTAGAGATCGGCTTCGAGCAGGGCATCCCGGTCAGCGTGAACGGCGAAAAGCTGGCTCCGCTGCCGCTTCTGGAAAAACTCAATGCCATCGGCGCCGAACACGGCGTGGGCGTTATCGATATCGTAGAGAACCGTCTGGTCGGCATCAAGAGCCGCGGCGTTTATGAGACCCCCGGCGGCACCATCCTCTTCGAAGCCCACAACATCCTCGAATCCATCACGCTGGACAAAGCCACTTCCCACTACAAGGCCATCATCGCTCATGAATATGCCGACCTGGTCTACAACGGCATGTGGTTCTGCCCGCTCAAGGAAGCTCTGGATGCTTTCGTCGACAGCACTCAGAAGACCGTCACCGGTACCGTCCGCCTGAAACTGTACAAGGGCAATATCGTCCCCGCCGGCGTCACCAGCCCCTACACTCTGTACAGCGAATCGCTGGCCAGCTTCACCACCGGCGAGCTGTTCTCCCATAAGGATGCGGAAGGCTTCATCAACCTCTTCGGTCTGCCGCTGAAAGTACGCGCCATGCTGAGCAAGGAATGGCCGCAGGAATAAGCAAAACTCCGTACAGGGTGCTGTAAAAAGCACCCTGTATTTTATTTTAGCTGGGATTATGTCGTTTTCTTTGACTATTTGTGCAATTAGTAGTATAATTATACTGATATGGTATGTGGGGAGGTATGCGCTATGGCAGATATGTCGCATTGGGAACAATGTGTGCTGAATTGCAGCGCCTGTCCGCTTTGCGCCACCCGCACGCAGGTGGTCTGCGGCAACCGCAACTACGATGCCACCATCGCCCTGATCGGCGAAGCCCCGGGGCGCGAAGAAGACCGCCTCGGCACGCCCTTTGCCGGTTCGGCCGGCGCGGTGCTGGATCAGTTCCTCGCCGATAGCGGCATCGACCGCCGCAAGCTCTACATCACCAACACCGTCAAGTGCCGCCCATATACCCCCACGGAAAAAGGCGGCCGCAACCGCAAGCCGAAAAAGAGCGAGATCGACGCCTGCAAGCCCTTCCTGATGGCAGAGATGCTGGTCATTGAGCCGCAGCTGATCGTCACCCTCGGCGCCACGCCGCTTTCGGTGGTGATGGACGGCAAGCTGCCAAAAATGGAAGATGAGCACGGCAGGCTGCGCCGCTGGGAACTGGTAGGCGGCATCGAGGTCTTCCCGCTCTATCATCCGGCTGCCCTGATCTACGACCGCAGCAAAACCGCTGCTTATCGACAGGATATGGAAAATCTGCGCCTGCTGCTGACGCAGCGCGGACTCATTTAAGGAGGATACATCTCTCATGAGCAAAGTACGCAAAGCCGTTTACGCCGGCACTTTCGACCCCATCACCAGCGGCCACCTGAATATTATTCAGCGCGGCAGCCAGGTCTTTGATGAGCTGATCGTCGCCATCGCCAAGGATAACTATAAGCACAACCTGTTCAATCTGGAAGAACGCACCGCGCTGGTAGAAGCCTCGGTGGCGGATATGGAAAATGTGCGTGTAGTGCCGTTCAGCGGCCTGCTGGTCGATTTCTGCATCGAGCAGGGTGCGGGCGCCATCGTGCGCGGCCTGCGCGTCACCTCCGATTTCGACCACGAATTCCAGATGGCGCTGATGAACCGCAAGCTGAAGCCGGAGCTGGATACGGTATTCTTTGTTTCCGATTCCGATAACCTCTTCGTCAGCTCCTCCATCGTCAAGAGCGTAGCGGAGCTGGGCGGCCATGTGGAAGATCTGGTGCCGCCGGTAGTAGCGGAAGCGATGAAGAAAAAATACGCGGAACAAAAGAAAGCATAATGCAGTCTTATAAGTAAGCACAAAATTCCGCAGTGGGATTCTGTGCTTGTTGGTATTGGTAACTTGCTGTCCAGAATTTGCCGAAAGGAAATTTCGCCGGTATCCCCGAAGCTATACGGCGGAGGATGAGCTTAGTGAAAAAACTTCTTATCACCCTGGCATTGATGCTGGTCATGATTTTGGCCGTATCTCCTGCCGGCTGGGCTGATGAATACTATACTGTGAATAATGAGTGGGAATACACCCTGGTACACCGCGTTTCCATCAGCAATGATTCGGCTCAGGAAGCGGCGGATATCACGGTGGAAGTTCCGCTGCTGCAGCGCGACCTGACCAATTACAGCCTGAGTGGCGAAGAGCAGCTGAACCCCCCCCCGCATGAGATCATCACCGATGAAAGCGGCAAGCGCGTGGCGGTCTATCACTTCGATACGCTCAAAGGCGGCGAAGTGGTGTATCTGGAGCAGCGCTATGCGCTTACGGTGCGCGATATCAGCTTTGGCTTCGATGTATCTGCGGTCAGCCCGGACTATCTGCAGGCCGATATTGCCGCTGCCTACTTCGAGCCCGGCATCGGTGTGGAAAGCGATAATCCGCAGGTAGTAGCCTTTGCAGAATCGCTGGCGGAATACGAGACCAACCCCTATCTTATCGCCAAGAGCGTCTTTTCCGCCGTCAATCTCTACCTCGATTATCAGGATATCGCCGGCGAACAGCATGGCGCGGCGGCGGCTCTGCAGCGCGGTCACGGCGTCTGCGAAGATTATGCCAGCCTGATGGTGGCGGCGCTGCGTGCACGAGGCGTACCGGCGCGCATGATCAGCGGCTATCTCTATGTGCCCAAGGCCGATGACGGCAGCATCGTCTCGCTGGATGATACCAGCCATGTGTGGGTGGAATTCTATCTTTCCGGTATCGGCTGGGTCATCGCCGACCCCACTTTCAGTTACAGCTTCAATATCGGCGGCAAAGAGCAGAAGTTCATCGACTGGAACTACTTCACCAAGACTTCCGGCGTGCGCCGCTATATCGCCTTCAACGAATATGCGGAAGAAGTCGGTCAGGTCAAATACACCGCTACCGGCGGCAAGCTGCAGCTGCAGTTCCATGCTGACCTGGAATTCGGCGCCAGCTTTACCGCCTTCACCGATGTGGCAGACCACTGGGCGCGTGAGCACGTGGAATTCCTGGCGCAGCTGGGCTATGCGGATGGCATCGGCAACGGCCTCTACGGCGTCAACGACCCGCTGACCCGCGCGCAGATGGCCGTCTTCCTGCAGCGCGTGCTGGAGCTGCCGGATGCGGAAGCTGCGTTCGCCGATGTGCCTGCCGAGCACTGGGCTGCCGGTGCGATCGGCGCGCTGGCGGCAGAAGGCAGCCTCGCCGGTTATCCGGATGGCAGCTTCGCCCCCGGCAAGAGCATCACCCGCGCCGAAACCGCCGCCCTGCTGGCCCGCGCTCTGCAGCTGGTGCCGCAGGATACGGCAGAGCGAGCCTCTTACACCGATGTGCCCGCCGGCCACTGGGCCGAGATCTACATCGAAGCTCTGAGCAGCCTCGGCCTGCTGGAGGGGCGCGGCGATGGCAGCTTCGACCCCAATGCCACGCTGACCCGCGGCGAGGCGGCCAAGATTCTGGCACTCTACTTACAAAACAGTACCGAAGCCTGACAGCAGCAGTTTGCGAAATGCATCTGCTGCTGTTTTTTTGCACTATTTGCCGCAGCCGCTGCATAAGATAAGGAAAAAGCAGCCTGAATCAGTTTGGGGAGGCCGGTAGATATGGCAAACAAAAGCAGCAACAGCGCAAACAAGCCGGAACAGAAACAGTATATGACGATACGCGAGGTCAGCGAATTGAGCGGCTTATCCTATGCCGCGGTGAAGCGCGATGTGGATGGCGGACGCCTGCCCGCCCACCGCATCGGCCGCAAATACCTGCTGCCCGCCGCAGCGGCAGAAGATTATATCCGCAGCCGCCGCGCCGACAGGGAGGTGGACGGCTACACCATCGGCGAATTGCAGCAGTTGCTGCCGCTCAGCTATGCTTTCATCATCGGCCTCATCCATCGCGGCGAGCTGCCGGCGGTGAAGCAGGGGAGACGCTACGTAGTGCCGAAGGCGGAGTTGCAGCGCTTTCTGGCGCAGGCGCGGGTCTAGGGCAGGGGGCTTGTCAGCGCGGCGTAAATGCTCTATAATGAAGCAAATAAGCTATGACAGGGGGTTTAGCCTTGCGAGAAGATTGGGAAGCCATCGAACGGCAAATACTGGCGCCGCGCGCCGCATTCAGCGCCCAGACCCGGGGCCGCCTGCAGCCGGAAGCGCCCTGCGCCGTACGCACCGAATATCAGCGCGACCGCGACCGCATCATCCACTGCAAGGCCTTTCGCCGCCTGATGCATAAGACGCAGGTCTTCGTCAATCCCAGCGGCGATCACTTCCGCACCCGCCTCACCCATACGCTGGAGGTGGCGCAGATCGCCCGCACCAGGTCCCGCGCGCTGCGGCGCAATGAGGATCTGACGGAAGCCATCGCTCTCGGCCACGATCTCGGCCATACGCCCTTTGGCCATGCCGGCGAGCGCAGCCTGGAGCGGATGCTGCCGGGCTTCGGCCATCACAAGCAGAGCCTGCGCGTGGTAGATGTGCTGGAAAAGGACGGCCGCGGCCTCAACCTCACCTTCGAGGTGCGGGACGGCATCGTCAATCACCGCGGCGGCGCCAAGCCCGCCACGCAGGAAGGGCGCATCGTCCACCTCTCCGACCGCATCGCCTACATCAATCACGATATCGACGACGCCGTGCGCGCCGGCCTCTTCGCGCTGGAAGACCTGCCCAAAGAGCCGATCAAGCTGCTGGGGCTCAGCCACCGCAGCCGCATCGATACCATGGTCGCGGCGGTCATCTCGGCCAGCGAGCGCGAAGAAAATGTCTGCATGGAGCCGGAGATCAAGGCCGCAGCGGAAGAGCTGCGTGCATTCTTAGGCAAGATGGTCTACTTCCGTGCCGAAGCGCAGGCAGAAGAAAAGCTGATCTGCCGTCTTATCGAAGAGATGTTTACTTATTATGCGGAAAACCCGCAGCAGCTGCCCGCCGATTACCAGAAGCTGGAGGCGCCGCTGGAAGTACGCATCGCCGACTATATCGCCGGTATGACCGATACCTATGCCTTAAACGAATATCAGCGCCTCTTCGACCGCACTTTGCCGCTCACCGGCAAGTACATCGGTGATTGAGCCTGCATCATGCAAAAAAGGACTGCCAAACTTGGCAGTCCTTTTCTTTAACCCGCGCTTTTCCGCCGGTCAGGGCTATACCTGCTGCGACTTACAGCCGGTCAGAGCCGGGTACAGGCATAGTATGCCGCCGCAGATAAATTCTATGCAGGCATAGAGTTGCACTTTTATGCCCATAATATTCCCAAAGCAAGGAAAATAAAGGTAAAAGGCAGGATATTGCCGCCAGTGGACGAATTAATAATGCCAATGCTTTCATTTCTTTAAGTAACTGCAGTACAAAGTGCAAACAAGGTGTGCAGATGAACGGTTATATCCCGCAAGAGATCATCGATGATATTTTGGCCCGCACGGACCTGCTGGAACTGGTAGGCTCGTATTTGCCCCTGCGCAAAATGGGCAAGAATTACTTCGGTCTCTGCCCCTTCCATTCGGAAGATTCGCCCTCTTTTTGCGTACACCCGGATAAGCAGTATTACCGCTGCTATGGCTGCGGCAAAGGCGGCAATGCCATCCAGTTCGTGATGGAGCTGGAAGCGCTGCCCTTCCCGGAGGCGGTGGAAAAGCTGGCCTCCCGCTGCGGCGTCACCCTGCCGGAGCGCCGCATGAACCGCGAAGATGACGCCAAAGCCGCCGAGCGCAAAATGCTGCTGCGTATGCATGCCGATGCGGCAGAATTCTACGCCGCCCAGCTCAATGCCAACTTAGGCGGCGCGGCGGGTGCGTACCTGAAGCGGCGCGGCATCGATCCGCAGCTGGCTTTGCGCTTCAAGCTGGGCCTCGCGCCGGAAGACGACTGGCAGGCGCTGGCCGAGCATCTGCGCAGGAAGGGCTATACCCCGGCGCAGATGGAGCTGGCTGGACTGGTCTCGCGCAGCGCCAAGAATGGCAAGTATTACGACAAGTTCCATGGCCGCCTCATTTTCCCCATCAACGATTATCGCGGCCAATGCATTGCTTTCGGCGGCCGCATCATCGGCGAAGGCGAACCGAAATATCTCAATTCCAGCCAGACCCCCATCTACAATAAGTCGGTCAATCTGTTTGCCCTGCAGCTGGCCGGCCCCGCCATCCGCGAAAAGGATGCGGCGGTGCTGATGGAGGGCTATATGGATGTGCTGACCGCGCATCAGTACGGCATCACCAATGCGGTGGCTTCGCTGGGCACTGCGCTGACGCCGGAGCAGGTGCGCCTGCTTAAGCGCTACACCACCAATGCCTATATTTCCTACGACGGTGACGGCGCGGGCTTAAAGGCTGCCCGCCGCGCCATCGATATCCTGCGCGAACAGGGCTTTTCCGTGCGTGTGCTGGTTTACCCGCAGGGCATGGACCCGGACGACTTTTTGCGTAAATACGGCGCTGAAGGCTGGGCCAAGCTGCTGCAGCGCTCGCTCGGCCCGCTGGAATTTATGCTCAAACTGGCCGAGAACAAGTATGACATCACGGATGTGGTGGGTAAGGGCCAGGTGGTGGCGGAGCTGCTGCCCGGCATCGCCAAAACCGGCAGCGCGGTAGAGCGCGAAAGCTTCATCCGCCTGCTGGCCGACCGACTGGGCGTGGCAGCCGAGACCATCTATGCGGACTTACGCAAGAGCGGCCTCAATATCGCCCCGCCGCCCAAGCCGAAGACCGCCCCCGCACCGGAGATTCTGCATCGGCAGGAGATCATGCCCGGGGTGGGCGAATTATTACTGCGGCTGGCCCTGGAAGATGTAAATGTCTGCAATCGCCTGACCGCAGAGGCGCAGCAGGGCGATCTGCTGGACGAAAAGGGCCTGCAGTTGCTGAATATCATCAATAAAAGCGATTATGATCAAGTTCCTGCACATTTATTAAGTCGCTTTAATGAAGATAATGCAGGTTTACGCGAATTTTTGTTGAAATTATTAGATGTTGAACTTCCGGATGAAAACAGAGAGCGTCTGGCGGCCGAGTATTTCCAAGCGGCACAGGCTAATCGCCTACAAAAACGCATCGATGTGATAAATAAGGAAGTTGCTGCCGGTGCATCAAACTGGCGTGAGTTGTTGACGGAATTGAATGAGCTGCAGCGCAAATTGCAGCAATTGAAAGGATAGTCAGTAGTATCATGGATCAGCGAAAGACCGAAACCATCAAAAAATTTATCGATAGTGCCAAGGCTAAGGGCCGCGTATCCTATACGGAGATCATGGATGCGCTGAATGAGGTAGACCTGCAGCCGGAACAGATCGATGAAATATACGAAAAACTGAGTCGTCTGGGCATAGAAATCAGCGATGACGGTGCTTCCGCACCTGCCGTTGTAGACATTATTGAAGAGCCGGATGATGACGATGTTGCCAGCGTAGAAGAACCGGTAGACCTCGACCTCTCTGTGCCGGATGGCGTTGCCATCGACGACCCGGTGCGTATGTACCTGAAGGAGATCGGCCGCGTACCGCTGCTTTCT
>JAFXLH010000168.1 GCA_017531315.1 Bacillota bacterium | reverse complement strand
GAGGAAATCGCTGGAAAAGCACAGGTAAACCAGCCCCGGCTTCATCCGGTATGCGCCGTTCTTCAGCCGCGCCACCGGCTTGGAAAAATCCTCCGTCCGCACGATGGCATCGGTATCGATGCCGTGCCTAGCGTCGCCTTTATGAATATAGCAGTGCCGGCAGCCTTCGCTGCACCTGTGGCAGCCGCGCCACGGATCCCACTTCGCCATGCCGCCTACACCTCCGTATCGCCGCGGTGTGCATAATGCGCCACTTTCGCGCCGCCGCCCCGCAAAAGCTGCCAATCCTGCGCCAGCGCCGCGTTATCCGCATAGCCCGCCACAAAAGCAGGCGGCTCCACATCGCCCACGAAGCACTCGCCGCCATCCAGCAGCAGCGCCACGCCATCCGCGCTGTGGCTGCGGGTAGCGATAAGCTCGCCCGCGATGCCCAGCCCCGCCAGAAAAGCGCGGCTCTCGGCGCAGCTGATCACGGTAGCCTGCGCTTCGGCGATGGGCGTATAGCGCAAATGCTTATCGCGGGCAAATATCGCATCGGAAAAATGCACCTGCCCGCGCTGATGCTCCAGCAGCAGCAGCTTCACGCCCTGCTGCATCAGCTCGCCGATCAGCCCCATATGGTCCGGATGATAATGCGTGGCCAGCACATAGCCGATATCGCCAAGGCGCACGCCCGCCGCCTTGATGGCGCGGTAGAAGCCGGGCAGCGTACCCGCATAGTCGGTGTCGATGAGCAGGCTGCCGCCCGCGCCACGCACCAGATAAGTGTTGGTATTGCCGTATTTGAGCAGTATCGCCATCATCGCACCTCCTCTCCCCCCACTATACCACAAGCCGCCCGCTGCGGCAATCGGTAGCTATCACCGACCGGCCACCGACGGCCGCCACAACCTCACTACGACAAAAAAGGGACGCTGTAAGCGTCCCTTTTATCATATGCAGCCACTTAGTCCTGCCGGATGAAATTGGTGGCGATACGCGGCTCATAGTGCGGCTTTTCTACCCCCGCCGCCTCGCCCGCGGCGATGCATTTGAGCAGGTAGGCCATATTTTCTGCCAGCATACGCATCGTCTGCAGACCCTCTTCGTCGCGGCGCACCTCTTCCGGCGTGTAGCCGTGCACCTGATTCCAGTACTGCGAGCCCACGACGTGCATGTTGCTGATGGTGAAGTACTTCTGCAGGCGATCCAGCGCGGCGCTGCTGCCGGCGCGGCGGCAACTGACCACGGCCGCCCCCAGCTTGCCGGCCATCTTGCGCCCGCCGCTGTGGAAGAGGCGATCGAGGAAGGCGCAGATCTGCCCACTCGGCCCGGCGTAATAGACGGGCGAGCCGAAGACCATGCCGCCGAACTCATCGGCGCGCGCCAGCACCTCGTTCACCGCGTCGTCGAACACACAGCGCCCCAGCTGGCGGCACTTGCTGCAATCGATGCAGCCGGGCACAGGCTTAGCGCCCAGCCAGATCAGCTCGGTAGCGATGCCGCGCCGTTCCAGCTGCGCGGCCACCTAGCTAAGCGCGGTATAGGTGCAGCCGTGCTGATTGGGGCTGCCGTTGATGAGCAGAACTTTCATCGGGGTGGTCATAGGCAGATGCTCCTTTCGCTGTTGCAAATGCAGGATATGGGGTAACAATTCGCCCCCGATACTGGGCTTTCCTGCCGCCAAGCCGATGCCGGCAAGAACCGCGTAGCCACCCCCTGCCCCAGGCCGCGGCACGTCGGTGACAGCAACCTCCCCTAAAGCCTCCCTTTGCTAAAGGGAGGTGCCGAGCGCAGCGAGGCTGGGGGATCCCGGGAACGCTGTGCACTATCTCAGAACCCCCTCGGCTCCCCTTGAGAGGGGAGCTGGCGGCGTAGCCGACTGAGGGGTAGACCGGGCACGCTGTGCACTATCTCAGAACCGCCTTGGCTCCCCCTCTGG
>JAFXLH010000167.1 GCA_017531315.1 Bacillota bacterium | reverse complement strand
CCTTCGGTTCGGCCACCTGCTGCGGCGGAACAGCAAAACGCGCCAAAGCATCGAATTGCTGATATTTTTCACTAAAAGCGAGGCCACTGCCCGCGATTTCGCCGAGGCCGCGCCAGGCGGCGGTGCAGGGCGAGAAGACTTCGTCCAGCAGCTGCAGCGCTACCGGATTCCCGGCGGGGCGCACCACTTTTGCATAGGCATTCTGCAGCTGCGCCTTGCCGCCAAGCTGCTGACGGATCAGCAGCAGCAGCGCCTGCAATATCTCCACCGGCTCGAAGCCCGCCACTACGGAGGGGAAGCCCAGCTCATCGGCGACGAAGCTGAAGCTGTCTGCGCCGGTGATGGCAGCCACGTGGCCGGGGCAGAGCAGCGCCGTAGCCCGGGAGCCGGGCAGCAGCGCACGCAGGGCCTGCGGCATCGTCTTATGTGCATTAAGTACGCTGAAATTGCGGATATCGCGGCGCAGGGCCTCTTGCACGGCAACGGCGGTGAGCGGCGCGGTGGTCTCGAAGCCGACCGCAAAGAATACCACCTGCAGCTGCGGCTGCTCTTCGGCGATACGCAGCGCATCCAGCGGCGAGAGCACCACCTGTACCTTATCGGCGGGGGCATCCAGCAGCTTTTCGCTTCCTGCGGGCACGCGCATCATATCGCCAAAGCCGGTGAGCAGCACGCCCTGCAGGCGGGCGATGTGGCAGGCGGCGGCGATAGTATCCGCCGGGGTGACGCAGACCGGGCAGCCGGGGCCGCTGATCAGCTGCACCTGCGGCGGCAGCAGCTGCTTCAGCCCATAGCGGGCAATGCTCATGGTATGCGTGCCGCACACTTCCATCACGGTAAGCGGCTGCGGCAGGCGGGCGGCTTCGGCGCGGATCACTTCCAGCAATTCCGCCACTTTTTGCGGCGAGCGGAGATCGGCGGGCTGCATCACTGCCACCCCATTTCGCGGTTCAGCGCCATGATCTCTTCGCCGTCTTCGGCGCTGATCAGCTCGATAGCGAAGCCGGCATGCACCAGCACATAATCGCCCACCACCGCCTGCGGCAGCAGGCGCAGCGATACCTCACGCGTGAGGCCGCTGTGATCCACCACGGCCATATCTTCTTTCACTTCAATGATTCTACCGGCAATTGCGATGCACATGATGCATACACCTCTTTTACTTATAGTTTTGCGGCAAGCTGCGCGGCTGCTGCCGCCGCCTGACCGTAGGCGATACCGCCGTCATTGGGCGGCACCAGATGATTGGTATAAACGGAAAAACCGGCCTCTTCCAGCAATTCCGTAGTGTATTCCAGCAGGTATTTGTTCTGCCAGCAGCCGCCGCTTAAGGCCACACCGGCAAAATCATAGCGCTCACGCGCCCACAGCGCCACCTCTGCACAGGCTTTGGCCACCGCATTGTGGAAGCGGGCGGCCAGCAGCGGCTGCGGCGTATGCGGCAGCTCCTGCAGCAGCGCGGCAAAGAACGGGCGCCAGTCGAGCAGCATCTCCCCTGCTTCCATCACCAGCGGCAGCGGATAGGCAGCTTCGGCGCGGGCCTCGGCTACGGGCGGCAGCGCCTGCTCCAGCTCGATGGCGGCCTGACCGCCATAGCTGACCTCGCGGCGGCCCAGTATCAACGCCGCTGCAGCATCGAAGAGGCGGCCCATACCACCGACCAGCGGCGCGTGGGCAGCGCTAAACTGCCATAAAAGCTGCCAGTTGGCATCCAGCAGGCCGGGCGGGGCAATATCCGCCAACTGCTCCGTGCCCACCGTTTCCGCCAGATAGCTCATAGCCATGCGCCACGGCTGATGCACGGCCTGTTCGCCGCCGGGCAGGCGGGCATAGCGCAGATGCGCCAGGCGGGTGAAGGCGGCAGGCGTGCCCAGCAGCACTTCCCCACCCCACAACGCGCCGTCATCGCCATAACCGCTGCCATCGAAGATAAGACCGAGCAGCGGCTCTGCGATACGGTGTTCGGCGGCTACGGAGGCGAGATGCGCGTGGTGATGCTGTACCTCGATAAGCGGCAGCTGCGGGAAGCGCTCTGCCAGACGGCGCCCCTGATAAGCGGGGTGTTTATCGATAACAAGATACTTGGGCTCAGTTTCAAAAATACGGCAAAAATGCGTAGTTTCTGCCAGCAGGCTCTGCCAGGCGGCGTCTTCGATCAGATCGCCAATATGCTGGCTGAGGATAGCCTGATCGCCGCGCAGCAGGCAGAAGGCGTTTTTCTCATCGCCGCCCACCGCCAGCAGATCGGCGGGGCTGCCGGGCAGCGGCAGCGGCTGCGGCGCATAACCGCGGCTGCGGCGCACCGGCTGTTCCGCACCGCCGTTGATGCGGGTGACGCTATCGTCGCAGCGGCGGAAGATGGCGCGATCATGATACAACACCGCATCGGCCAGCTGCATGAGCCTGCTCAGCGCTTCCGCATCCTCGTAGATGATCGGCTCATCGCTAAGGTTGCCGCTGGTCATCACCAGCGCGCTGAAGCCCTGCATCAGCAGATGATGCAGCGGCGTATAGGGCAGCATGACGCCTAAGTAGGCATTATGGGGGGCGATCTGCGGCGCGAGCTCGGCGGCGGCCGGGCGCTTCTTCAGCAGCACGATGGGGCGGCGCGGCGAAGTGAGCAGCTGCTCTTCGGTGGTGCTGACTTCACAGTAGTAATGCGCGGCTGCAGCATCGGGCAGCATGACAGCAAAGGGCTTATCGTAGCGGATCTTGCGGCGGCGCAGCTCAGCTACCGCCTGTTCATTTGCCGCATCGCAGACCAGATGATAGCCGCCGAGGCCCTTGGCGGCGATGATGCCGCCGCGCTTCAGCAGCGCCTGCGCCTGTGCCAGCGCATCTTCGCCTACCAGCTGCGTATCGCCCCGCTGCAGGCGCAGCTGCGGACCGCAATGGGGGCAGGCTACCGGCTGCGCGTGGAAGCGGCGGTCGGCGGGGTCGGCGTATTCGGCGGCGCACTTGTCGCAAAGCGGGAAATCCGCCATGGTGGTCTGCGGGCGGTCGTAGGGCAGGTCGCGCACGATGGTAAAGCGCGGGCCGCAATCGGTGCAGTTGATGAAAGGATGGCGGTAGCGGCGATCGGCGGGGTCGCGCAGCTCGGCGAGGCACTTATCGCAGGTAGCGATATCCGGCGCGATGAGCGTGCGGCGCTCCCCGGAGGTGCTGTGCAAAATGCGGAATTCCGCCTCGCCCTGCGGCGGCAGCTCGCGGCTGCGGATAGCGTCTATCTGCGCCAGAGG
>JAFXLH010000024.1 GCA_017531315.1 Bacillota bacterium | reverse complement strand
GCATCACCAACCGTGACTACACGCTGATCATGGCCGTTACCATCTTCCTTTCCATCCTGATGGTAATCGCCAACCTGATCACCGATATTATCTACAAGATCGTAGACCCGCGTATTAGCTTTGATTGATAAGGAGGGCGTGAAACATATGACTAATATTGATGAACACGGCGCTCCCGTCAAGAAGCCTTTCAGCATGCACGTCGATCTGTCTCAGTTCGAACCGGCTACCGATGCTGAAAAGATGCAGCAGGAGGTAATGGGCGAATCCGTTACTTTCTGGCGCGACGGTCTGCGCAAACTGATGAAAAACCCGCTGGCAGTATTCAACCTTGTCGTACTTGCCATCATTATTCTTACTATTATTATTGCTCCGATGATCGTTCCCTATGGCTATGCCGATATGATCACCATCGACGGCATGCGCGATAAGGGCGCCAAGAACCTGGCTCCGTTCCAGTGGTCGGAAGCCGAGCAGGCCTATATCGATGCCGGCGGTAAGCTGTTCCCGCATATCTTCGGCACGGACGGTCTCTGCCGCGACTATTTCATCCGCTGCATTTACGGTACCCGCATTTCTCTCTCCATCGGTTTCTTCGCCAGCTTGCTGGTAATGTGCATCGGCGTGGTCTACGGCTCGATATCCGGTTATGCCGGCGGTAAGGTCGACTTGATCATGCAGCGTATCGTCGATATCATCTATTCGCTGCCGGAAATGCTGATCATTATTCTCATCTCGGTAGTATTGGATGCGACACTAAAATTCAATGGCAACGGTATCTTGGCTAAGCTGGGTACGAATATGATCTCCATCTTCATCGTATTCGGTATGCTCTACTGGGTCTCCATGGCCCGTCTGGTCCGCGGCTCCGTTCTTTCTATCAAGAATAACGACTACATCCTGGCTGCCCGCAGCATCGGCGCCAGCCCCCGCCGCATCATCTTCAAGCATATCCTGCCCAACTGCATCAGCGTTATCATCGTTTCCACCGCGCTGCAGATCCCCTCTGCCATCTTTACCGAAAGCTTCCTCTCCTTCGTCGGTCTGGGCGTACAGGCTCCGATGCCGTCTCTCGGCTCTCTGGCCAATGCCGCCCGCGAAGGTCTTTCCAGCTATCCCTACAAACTGGTATTCCCCTCGGTCATCATTTGCTTGATCGTTCTTTCTCTGAACCTGTTGGGCGACGGTTTGCGCGACGCCTTCGATCCTAAGCTGAGGAGGTAAGCAAAATGACTGATTATGTACTGCAGGTAAAAGATCTGCATACGGAATTCACCACCGATAACGGCACGGTAAAGGCCGTCAACGGCGTCAGCTTCAATCTGGAAAAGGGTAAGGTCCTCGGCATCGTCGGCGAATCCGGCTCCGGTAAGAGCGTTACCGCTTATTCCATCATGCAGATCCTCGCCGGTAACGGCAATATCGCCAGCGGCGAAGTGCTGTTCAAGGGCGAAGACATCACTAAATTCAGCGAAGCGCAGATGGCCAGCTTCCGCGGCCGCTGCTGCTCCATCATCTTCCAGGATCCGATGACCAGCCTCAACCCGGTCTACACCATCGGCAACCAGCTGGAAGAAGCCATCACCCTGCATACCGACAAGCGCGGCAAGGACGCTACCGCCCGCGCCATCGAAATGCTGGAGCTGGTCGGCGTAAACGAACCTACCAAGCGTGTCAAGCAGTATCCGCATGAGCTGTCCGGCGGTATGCGTCAGCGCGTGATGATCGCCATGGCGCTGGCCTGCGAACCGGATATCCTCATCGCCGACGAACCTACTACCGCGCTGGACGTGACCATTCAGGCTCAGATCCTCGAACTGATGCAGGATCTGCAGAAGAAGCTGGGCATGGCCATCATCATGGTCACCCACGACCTGGGTGTTATCGCCGAAATGTGCGACGAGATCATCGTTATGTACGGCGGCCGTGTCTGCGAACGCGGCACCGCGGACGAGATCTTCTACAATCCCTGCCATGAATACACCAAGGGCCTGCTGCGCAGCATCCCCGGCGTTCACAATATGAAGGAACGCCTGATCCCGATCGCCGGCACCCCGATCAACGTGCTGAATATGCCCAAGGGCTGCGCCTTCTGCCCGCGCTGCGATGCGGCGATGAAGGTCTGCCTTACCGAAATGCCGGAAGAGCTGCTGATCAACGAAAATCACAAGGCTTCCTGCTGGCAGAATGTGAAGAAAATGATGATGGAAGGAGGCGCCGCCAATGACTGAAAAGTACTTGCTGGAGGTCAAAAATCTTAAGCAGTATTTCCCGGTGCGCGTCGGCACCTTCAAGACCATCCCGCTGAAGGCGGTAGACGACGTATCCTTCGCCATCAAGCCGGGCGAAACCCTCGGCCTCGTCGGCGAATCCGGCTGCGGCAAAACCACCGTCGGCCGTTCCATCATGCGTCTGTATGAGCCGACCGGCGGTCAGGTCATCTTCGATGGCGAAGAAGTCAACAAAAAGAGCATCCAGAAGCTGCGTCAGGGCATGCAGATGGTCTTCCAGGATCCCTATTCTTCGCTGAATCCGCGTATGACCGTAGAAGACATCATCGGTGAACCGCTGGATGTACATAAGCTGTACGAAAATAAAGCCGAACGCCGCGAAAAGATTCTCGGCCTGATGGAGCTGGTCGGCCTCAATGCCGAGCATGCCTCCCGTTATGCCCACGAATTCTCCGGCGGTCAGCGCCAGCGTATCGGCATCGCCCGCGCTCTGGCCGTGAACCCCAAGTTCATCGTCTGCGATGAACCTGTTTCCGCGCTGGACGTATCCATTCAGGCTCAGGTGGTCAATATGTTTGAAGACCTGAAGGATAAGCTGGGCGTATCCTACCTGTTCATCGCCCACGACCTGCTGGTCGTACACCATATTTCCGACCGTATCGCCGTTATGTATTTGGGCAAGATCGTGGAAATTGCCGATGCGGATGATCTGAACAATGATCCGCAGCATCCATACACCCTGTCCCTGCTTTCCGCCGTGCCGATCCCCGATCCGATCAAGGCCCGCCAGAAGCAGCGCATCGTGCTGGAAGGCGATGTTCCCAGCCCGCTCAATATGCCTACCGGCTGCCCCTTCCGTACCCGCTGCCGCTATGCCACCGAGCAGTGCGCTGCCGAATGCCCGCAGCTCACCGACCGCGGCAACGGCCATTTCGTCGCCTGCTGGAACAAATAAGGCTTGTTAGCTATAACTAAAAAGCCTGCTGTATCTACTTGATTTTTTCAAGCAGATGCGGTAAAATAAAAAATCAGCAGGACTATCCCTCTCAGGTACCGAATAAATAGTAGGGTGTGCCTTGCGCACCTTATGTTTATCCCCCTGTATCAGGGAACTTAATCAGGTTGTTTTGTTGCAACGAAAAAAGTTACCGGAGATTTCTTTTTTCGCTGCAGCATTATAATGAAAAAGATGCAACACACTTTTAAGGAGGAGAAAAACTAATGAAAAAAGCTTTATCTCTCGTATTAGTTCTCGTTCTCTGCCTGTGCATGTTTGCTGCTTGCGGCGGCGAAAAAGAGACTGAAGTTCTCGAAGTTGCCAAAGTTGACTGGACTGGTTATGATTCCAAGATCGCTGAAATCAAAACCACCACTGACTTTGAAGCCCGCGCTCAGCTGATGCATGACGCTGAAGACGAACTGATGGCCACCTGGTGCATCATCCCGATCTACTACTACAACGATGTCTATATGCAGAAGGATTACGTCTCCGGCGTATACACCAACGTATATGGCACCAAGTACTTTATGTACGGCGAAATGGCCAACGGCAGCACCACCCTGCGCCTGAACCTGGCCTCTGAACCGGACTACCTCGATCCCGCCCTCAACAGCTCCGTTGACGGCGCCTGCCTGGCTGCCAACACCTTCGGCGGCCTCATGCGTTACAACGCTGAAGGCAACCTGGATTACAACTTTGCCGAATCCTACACCGTTTCTGAAGACGGCACCGTCTACACCTTCACCCTGCGTGACGGTCTGAAATGGTCCGATGGTTCCGACATGACCGCTGCTGACTTCGTTTACAGCTGGGACCGCGTAGTTGCTCCGGAAACCGCTGCTGACTATGCTTACATGTTCGATACCCTCACTTCCTGGGAAGCTCTGGATGCCAAGACCCTCCAGATCACCCTGGCTGCTCCCTCCGCTTACATGCTCGACCTGATGGCTTTCCCGACCTTCTTCCCGGTCAAACAGTCCGAAGTCGAAAAGTATGATGACTGGGCTACCAACCCCGGCCATTGGTGCCAGGAAGCCGGCTTCATTTCCTCCGGCGCTTACACCCTGGAATCCTGGACTCATGACGAATCCATGGTTTACGTAAAGAACCCCTACTTCTGGGATGCTGAAAACGTAAAACTCGAACGTCTCGAATTCATGCTCTCCGCCGATGACACCGCCATCTTCGCCGCTTACAATGCCGGCAACCTGGACTTCATCGACACCGTTCCCACCGATGAAATCGCCTCCCTGCTCGACAATCCGGAATTCATCATTGCCGACCAGCTGGGCACCTACTACATCTCCTTCAACATCAAGAGCGATCTGTTCGCCGGCAAGACCGCTGAACAGGCTGCTGCTATGCGTCAGGCTATCTCCATGCTGATCAACCGCGATTACATCTGCGAAACCGTTGGTCAGACTGGCCAGATCGCTGCCAACGCCTTCATCCCCGTAGGCATGGCCGACGGTGCCGGCGGTGTATTCAAGACCGAATCCTCCGCTGCTGAAGGTTACTTCGATCCCTATGCTATCAACAACGACTATGAAGGCACCGTAGCCGCTGCTCAGAAGCTGCTCGAATCCGCTGGTTTCGAATTCAAAGATGGCAAGCTCACCACTCCCATCAACTTCGAATATCTGACCAACGAATCCTCCAACCACATCGCCGTTGCTGAAGCCGTTCAGCAGGACCTCGCTGTTCTCGGCATCAACATGACCGTTAAGGTCGTTGACTGGAACGTCTTCCTCGATGAACGTAAACAGGGCAACTACGACGTAGCCCGCAATGGTTGGGTAGCTGACTTCAACGACCCGATCAACATGCTCGAAATGTGGACCACCGAATCCGGCAACAACGACTGCCAGTTCGGTAGATAATTAGCATCTTTTTAAGAGAGCCTCGCAAGAGGCTCTCTTTTTTTGTGCGGTTGGCGGCTGCGCCCGGTACTTGCCCTATCACCGCCCGGTATGTTATGATGAACAAAGATATAAACTAGGGAGGGCAATTATGTACGATTATATTCTGTTCGATCTGGACGGCACGCTTACCGACCCGGTGCTGGGCATCACCAATTCCGTGGCCTATGCCCTGAATAAATTCGGCATCACCGTAAATGACCGCAGCGAGCTGCATAAATTCATCGGCCCGCCGCTTATCGATTCCTTTATGGGCTTCTATGGCATGAGCCGCGAGGACGCCGAGCAGGCCACCGCCTATTACCGCGAGAATTTCCGCGCCGGCGGTATGTTTGAAAACGAGGTCTACCCCGGCATCCCGGAATTGCTGGCCGAGCTGCAGGCGCAGGGCAAAAAGATCATCCTCGCCACCTCCAAACCGGAAGAATTTGCGGTAAAGATTTTGCAGCATTTCGACCTGGCGCAGTATTTTGACTTTATGGGCGGCGCTTCTATGGATGGCGCCCGCAGCCACAAGGCCGATGTGATCGCCTATTCGCTGGAGATGGGGCAGGTGAGCGACCGCAGCCGCGCCGTGATGATCGGCGACCGCGAATACGATATCCTGGGCGCAAAGCAGTTCGGGCTCGATTCTGTCGGCGTGCTGTTTGGCTATGGCAGCCGCGCCGAGCTGGAGGCGGCCGGCGCTACGCATATCGTGGCTACGGTGGCAGAGCTGCTGCCGCTGCTGGTGAAATAGGAGAAGACTATGAGCGTAACTTATGATATGGTAAAGCACAATGCCGAGATCAATGCCTATATCCGCGGCGCCGATGCTTCGATGAGCGCCATGGGCTACACCGAGCATTCCTTCGCCCATGTGGGCAAGTGCGCGGATATGGCCAGCCGCCTGCTGCTGGAGCTGGGTTATACGGAGCGCGAAGCCGAGCTGGCGCGCATCGCCGCGCATATGCACGATATCGGCAATCTGGTCAACCGCAACGACCACGCCCACAGCGGTGCGGTGATGGCCTTCACCCTGCTGGATAAGCTGGGCATGGCGGCGGATGAGATCGCGCTGGTGGTATCCGCCATCGGCCATCATGATGAGCACACCGCCGTGCCGGTGAACCCGATCGCCGCGGCGCTGATCCTGGCCGATAAGTCGGATGTACGCCGCAGCCGCGTGCGTAACCGCAATGATATCAGCTTCGATATCCACGACCGCGTCAATTATGCGGTAGAGCACGCCGACCTGGTGCTGGATAAGCCCGCCGGCACCATTACGCTCAATATCGGCATCGATACCGGTATCTGCGCGGTGATGGATTATTTCGAAATTTTCACTACCCGTATGCTGCTGTGCCGCCGTGCCGCCGAATTCTTCGGCCTCCACTTCAAGCTGCTGATCAACGGCGCGGTGATCATCTGAGCATCCGCTGACCCCAAGCCCCTGCTTTGGCAGGGGCTTTGCTGTTGCCGGCGGCGGAGAAATGTGGTAGAATCTGATAAACTTGAATGATAAACTTGAATGATGGAGAGTGCGCTATGGATATCGTGCAGAGCTTTTATGATAATATCGCCACGCAGTATGAGAAGCTGTTTGCCGATTGGCAGGCCACCACGCGGGAGCAGGCGCTGATTTTGCAGCGCATCTTCGCGGCGCACTGCTATGATCAGTCGGCGCGGCTGCTCGACTGTGCTTGCGGCATCGGCACGCAGGCCATCGGCCTGGCGGCGCTGGGCTATGATGTGACCGCCTCCGATATC
>JAFXLH010000166.1 GCA_017531315.1 Bacillota bacterium | reverse complement strand
GAAGGTGCCCCGAGAGGGGCGGATGAGGTGGATGTCGCTGATACACGCGTACCCGGCAAGAACCCCTTGGCTCCCCTTGAGAGGGGAGCTGGCAGACGCATTAGCGGCTGACTGAGGGGTAGACCCGGGTCTGCTGCGTATGTGGGGCGGGGCAGGCAGACCCTCTCAGTCAGCCTGACGGTAAGGGGGCTTGCTGTTAAGGGGGGCAGGCGGGGTGGTGCGCTTGGGTGGCTACGACAAAGGGGTTTTCATCATCGGCTGATATCGGCGCGCATCGTGGCGGAATTTGACGAACGGTTTTGCTTGTGGCGGCGGGCGCGGGCGATGATAATAGGGGGTAGTGAAGATTTCGTGCCGAAAGGAGCGTTTGCATATGCCGCAATCTCCGCAACTGCTCTCCCGCCGCGACTGGCTGGTGGAGCTGACCGCCGCGCCGCCGCCTCTTGCCGTGCTGCTGCTCGCGCCGCGCGGCTGGCCGCTGCGCCGGGCGCGGCTCAGTTATCTGGCTGCGGAGGCGCTCATCGAGGCGTGGCTGGCCTCGCTGCTGCCGCATCTGCCGCCCGCCGCCCGCCTCTGCCGTTACGACGCCGCTACCGCCGCGGTGCTGCTGCCCGCGCCCGCGGGCGAGGCAGAAGCGCTGCTCTCGCGCCTGCTCGCTACGCCCTTTTTGCCGGATGCCGCTTATCTGCGTGGCGAGTGCGCCGGCTGGCAGGTGGCCGGGGCGCTGATCTGCTGTCCGCCCGCCGAGCCGTTTGCCCTGCTGGATGCGGCGGAACGGCTGCTCGAAGCCCAGCTATCGCCGCTGCTGCCGCCGGGTGGGGATGCGGCGGGCCTGCTGCGGGTATTGCCCGCGCTGCTGTGTACGCAGGCCGAATATTTGCCGCAGCAGGCGGCGCTTGCCGCAGAGACGGTGGCGGAGCTTGCCCCGCGCCTCGGCTTTGGCGCGGCTGAGGCGGAGCAGCTGCTGCTGGCGGCGCATATCGCCGATCTGCCGCTGCCGCGCCTGCTGGGAGATGCCTACTTCACGCCCGGTGCGCTGTCGATGAGCCGCCTGCGGGCGATGCAGCAGCACCCGTATCAGGCCGCCGAGTTGGCGGCGGGGCTGGGGCTTAGCGAGCTTGCGGTGGCGGCGATACGCGCGCATCACGAGCAGCCGGATGGCGGCGGCTATCCGCTGGGGCTTGGGGGCGCTGCCATACCCCGCGCGGCGGCGCTGCTCCGCGTGGCGCAGGTCTACGCCGCGCTGCGCCTGCCCCGCCCCTATCAGCGCGCCCTTTCGGACACCGAAGCGCGGCAGGTGCTGGCGGATGGGGCGGGAAGAGAGTGGGATGCGGAGATAGTAGGGCTGATGCAGAAGATATAGCAGTTGGGAAAAATAAGTATTATTCTACCGGCATTACTTCTTAGTACGTATTGATATGATACAATATAATCAGTTCAACTAAGGAGGTGCCGCATATGACTGTAAATAATTCCGGGGTTAGGGTCTCGTCTAACGGCTATGATT
>JAFXLH010000165.1 GCA_017531315.1 Bacillota bacterium | reverse complement strand
TTCGACCCGGAAATGGTGGGCGAAGTACTGTCCGTCATGCGTGCGCTGGCACAGGAAGGCATGACCATGCTGGTAGTCACGCACGAAATGGCCTTCGCCCGCGATGTCAGCAACCACGTAGTCTATATGAATTCCGGCGTCATCTGCGAAGAAGGAACCCCGGAAGAAGTCTTCGGCAATCCGCAAAAGCAGGAAACCAAAGATTTCCTCTCCCGCTTCCGCAACAGCTGAACCGCAAAAAGCCACCCTATCAAGGGTGGCTTTCTCATTTGGCGGAGTGGGTGGGATTCGAACCCACGTGCGCTTGCACGCAAACTGATTTCGAGTCAGCCCCGTTATGACCACTTCGATACCACTCCATATTAAGCTGCGGCATACCTGCCGTGCGTTATATTCTATCATATCAGCGGCGTATTGGCAAGCAAAAAAGCATTTGCAGCTGCCGCTGATTGTGGTATGATGGTGCTATGATGTGCAGGAGGTGAGTGCCTTGGATATAACTGCATATGCGGCTTGTCGGCTGTGCCCGCGTAATTGCGGGGTGGACCGGCTGGCCGGGCAGACCGGCGTCTGCGGCGAAACGGCCGAGGTACGCCTGGCGCGCGCGGCGCTGCACTTTTGGGAAGAGCCTTGCCTTTCCGGTACGGCGGGCAGCGGCACCGTCTTCTTCTCCGGCTGCTCCTTGCGCTGCATCTTCTGCCAGAATCACGATATCGCCTGCTCCCGCGTCGGCCTCGCTGTCAGTACCGAGCGCTTGGCGGAGATATATCTGGAGCTGCAGGCACAGGGCGCGCTCAATATCAATCTGGTCACTGCCGACCACTTCATCCCGCAGGTCATCGCCTCGCTCAAGCTGGCAAAAGCGAACGGTCTGCATCTGCCCATCGTCTACAATTGCAGCGGCTACCAAAAGGTGGAATCGCTGCGGGCGCTGGACGGGCTCATCGATATCTACCTGCCGGACTTCAAGTATCTCGATGCTGACCCCGCCCGCAAGTACTCCCGCGCCGCCGATTACACACAGGTGGCCAAGGCTGCGCTGGCGGAGATGGTGCGCCAATGCCCCGAACCGCGCTTCGATGCAGACGGCATCATGACGGGCGGCGTGATCGTGCGGCATCTGCTGCTGCCGGGGCAGGGGAGCGATACGCGCGATATCCTTGCTTATCTGCACCGTACCTACGGCGACCGCATCTATATGAGCATCATGAACCAGTATACGCCGCTGCCGCAGGTGGCGAATATCCCCGAGCTGAACTGCCGCATCGACGATGCCGCGTACGAGGCCGTGATCGACTACGCGCTGGATATCGGCATCGAGCAGGCCTTCGTGCAGGAGGGCGGCGCGGCGGAAGAGAGCTTCATCCCCGCATTCGACTATGCCGGCGTGCTGAAAAGTGCCGCCGCTGCTGATAAAGGAGAAAACCTATGAGCAAAAATGTCCATACTTTGATCGAATTCTTGCAAAAAGCACCCAGCACCTACCATGCGGTGGCGGCTCTCGCTGCCGACCTGCGCGCCGCCGGCTTTGCCGAACTGCAGGAGGGGCAGCGCTGGCAGCTGCAGCCCGGCGGCAGCTACTATGTGACCCGCAACCAGACCGCGCTGATCGCCTTCCGCCTGCCGGAGGCCGGCTTTGCGCCCTTCAATATCGTTTCCGCCCACAGCGATTCGCCCGGCTTCCGTCTCAAGGCCAATGCCGAGATCGAGCTGAAGCACTACACCCAGCTCAATACCGGCGGCTACGGCGGCCTCATCATCAGCAGCTGGCTGGACCGCCCGCTCTCCGTGGCGGGCCGCGTGCTGGTAAAGACTGCATCCGGCCTCAAGTCGCAGCTGGTCAATGTCGACCGCGACCTGCTGCTCATCCCCAATCTCGCCATCCACATGAACCGCGAGATCAACGACGGCTACAAGTTCAACCTGCAGAAGGACACCCTGCCGCTCATCGGCTCCAATGCCGCCAAGGGCAGCCTGATGGCGCAGGTGGCGGATGCCGCCGGTGTGGCAGAGGCGGATATCGTGGATAGCGACCTCTACCTGTATAACCGCGACCGTGCCGCCGTGTGGGGCGCAGACGGTGAATACTTCTCCTTCCGCCGCCTCGACGATCTCGAATGTGCCTGGGGCGCGGTGCAGGGCCTGATCGACGCCGCAGCGCCCAAGGCGCACATCGCCATGGCCGCCATCTTCGATAACGAAGAGGTGGGCAGCGGCACCCGTCAGGGCGCGGATTCCACCTTCCTCACCGATGTGACGGAGCGCATCGCCCATGCCTTTGGTGCGGATAAAGAAGCGCAGCTGGCGGCCTATACCTCTTCGCTGATGGTATCTGCCGATAATGCCCATGCCAGCCATCCCAACCACCCGGAAAAGGATGACCCCACCAATCATGTGCTGATGAACGGCGGCGTGGTGATCAAGTACAACCCCAATCAGAAGTACGCCAGCGATGCCGTCTCCGCCGGTCTGTTCCGCCTCATCTGCGGCAAGGCCGGGGTGCCGGTGCAGGCCTATGCCAACCGCAGCGATATCGGCGGCGGCTCTACGCTGGGCAATATCTCTACCGCGCATCTGTCTATCCCCACCGTGGATATCGGCATGGCGCAGCTGGCTATGCACTCCTGCTATGAGACCGGCGGCAGCCGCGATGTGGAATATCTGCTTGCCGCGCTGACCGCCTTCTATGCCACGGATCTTGCCTCTGCGGCCGATGGCGAATGGCAGCTGGCATAAAGCAGGGCAGGGAAGATCTTGTCTAATTGTACCAACAATAAGGCGACCTGAGAATACATCTCGGGTCGCCTTTGATATTTGACAACAAGATGTCCAGCATCGCGGGGAAATTTCGCATTTTTTACAACAATATCTTGCGCTGGTACATTCAATCGGGTATAATGATTCTAACATGGGGTAATTTATTCAAACACACCATAAATATCCATGAAAGGGGACAACATATGACCATTAACCAGTTCAAAAAAGTTATGGCCGCCAACCGCGGTGAGATCGCCGTACGTATTTTCCGTGCCTGCTGCGACCTCAATCTGCACACGGTTGCCATCTACTCTAATGAAGATACGATGAGCCTCTTCCGCACTCAGGCGGACGAAGCTTATCTGATCGGCGAAAACAAGAGCCCGCTGGGTGCTTATCTGGATATCCCGTCCATCGTCGATCTGGCCAAGCGCCGCAAGGTTTCCGCCATCCATCCCGGCTACGGCTTCCTCTCCGAGAATGCGGAATTTGCCCGCGCCTGCGAAGCTGCCGGCATCGAATTCATCGGCCCGCCTTCCAATGTTCTGGAACTGATGGGCGATAAGCTGGCTGCCAAAGCCATCGCCAAGGCCTGCAATGTTCCCACCATCCCCGGTTCCACCGAGCCGCTGAAAGATGCCGAAGACGCCGTGGAACGCGCCAACAGCTACGGTTATCCTGTCATCCTGAAGGCTGCTGCCGGCGGTGGCGGCCGCGGTATGCGCCGCTGCGATAATGACAACGAAGTACGCACCGCTTTCGATATGGTACAGAGCGAAGCGCTGAAGGCCTTTGGCTGCGGCGATATCTTCATCGAAAAGTACCTCGTCGAACCCAAACATATCGAAGTACAGATCCTTGCCGATAAGCACGGCAATGTCGTCCACCTGGGCGAACGCGACTGCTCCGTACAGCGCCGCTACCAGAAGGTAGTCGAATACGCTCCCGCCTGGTCTGTCGATGACAGCATCCGCGAAAAGCTGCTGGCCGACGCCGTCAAGATCGCCAAGCATGTCAACTATGTCAGCGCCGGTACGGTAGAATTCCTGGTCGATAAGCAGGGCAACTACTACTTCATCGAAATGAACCCGCGCATTCAGGTAGAGCACACCGTCACCGAAATGGTCACCGGCGTGGACATCGTCCGCTCCCAGATCCTCATTGCCGAAGGCTACTCCCTCGACCACGAAGAGATCGGCATCAAATCTCAGGATGATGTACGCATCAACGGCTATGCCATTCAGTGCCGCGTAACTACCGAAGATCCGGCCAACAACTTCGCTCCGGATACCGGTAAGGTCACCGCTTACCGCAGCTCCGGCGGTTTCGGCGTCCGTCTGGACGGCGGCAACATCTACACCGGCGCCACCATCTCTCCCTACTACGATTCCCTCCTGGTCAAGATCACCGCTTGGGATAACACCTTCCGCGGCGCCGCCAACAAGGCCAACCGCGCCCTCTCCGAATCCCGCGTCCGCGGCGTCAAGACCAATATCCCCTTCGTATCCGGCATCCTCAATCACCCCACCTTCCTGGCTGGCTGCTGCCACACCAAGTTCATTGACGAAACTCCGGAACTGCTCGGCGTAGGCTCTTCCCGCGACCGTGCTACCAAGGTGCTGAAATACATCGCCAATATTCAGGTAGCCAATCCCAGCGCCGAACGCCCGCAGTACGATGCTCCCCGCATCCCCAAGGTCACCGGCGCTCCGCGTCCCGGCCTCAAGCAGATCCTCGATGAACGCGGCCCGGAAGGCCTCTCCAAGTGGGTACTCGATCAGAAGAAGGTACTCATCTGCGATACCACCATGCGCGATGCTCACCAGTCCCTGCTGGCCACCCGCGTCCGCACCCGCGATATGGTAAATATCGCCGAAGCTACCGCCGATATCGAAGCAGACTGCTTCTCTCTGGAAATGTGGGGCGGCGCTACCTTCGACGTAGCTTATCGCTTCCTGCATGAATGCCCGTGGGAACGCGTGGAAATGCTGCGCGAACGCATCCCCAACATCCCCTTCCAGATGCTGCTGCGCGGCGCCAACGCCGTCGGCTATGCCAACTATCCGGATAACGTGATCCGCCTCTTCGTCAAGGAAGCCGCCAAGGTCGGTATCGATATCTTCCGTATCTTCGACTCCCTCAACTTGATCCCCGGCATGGAGATCGCCATGGATGAAGTTATCAAGCAGGGCAAATTCTGCGAAGCTTCCATCTGCTACACCGGCGATATCCTCGATCCCAAGCGCGATAAGTACACCATCAAGTATTACGTAGATATGGCCAAAGAGCTGGAACGCCGCGGCGCCCACTCTCTCGCCATCAAGGATATGTCCGGCCTGCTCAAGCCCTATGCCGCCAAGAAGCTGGTATACGAACTGAAGCAGGAGATCGGCATTCCCGTACACCTGCACACCCACGATACTTCCGGCAACCAGGTTGCCGCCTGCCTGCTGGCTGCCGAAGCCGGCGTTGATATCGTGGACGTAGCCATCGCCTCCATGTCCTCTCTCACCAGCCAGCCCTCGCTGAACGCCGTTGTGGCCGCGCTGGAAGGTCAGGAACGCGATACCGGCCTCGACCTGCAGGGCATCCAGAAGCTGACCAACTACTGGGCCGACGTCCGTCTCCGCTATGCCAGCGTAGATAACGGCCTCAAGACCCCCGCTACCGAAATTTACCGCTACGAGATCCCCGGCGGCCAGTACACGAACCTCTATCCCCAGGTAGTCTCCCTGGGCCTCGGCAGTCGTTTTGAAGAGGTCAAAGAAATGTATAA
>JAFXLH010000023.1 GCA_017531315.1 Bacillota bacterium | reverse complement strand
CAGGCCAAATACACGGCGGTTCACATCGGCAAAATGGGCGCTGCTGGAAAACCCTGCCGCCAATGCAGCCTCGGTAATACTTTTGCCCCGAAGCACCAACGTATAAACACGCATGATGCGCTGATAAATCAGGTACGCAGCAAAAGTCATACCCACCCGTTCTCTGAACAAATGAGAAAAACGGCTGGGGGACAAATGCACCGCATCCGCAACCTCTTTACGCGATAGCTGCTCCCCTGCCCCGGAACGGATATAGTTCATCGCAGCTTTGATTCTTTCATCCTGCACAGCGGGGCTCGACTCCGCAAAACCAAGCTGCGACAAAGCAAACCTTTCAAAGCGGTAATACTCCGCTGCGCTGAACTGCTGTTCCATAGCGGCATATGCAGCTGCGATGTTCCGGCAACACTCTTTGGCAATACAGCTGATGCCTTGAATCTGCCTTGCGACATCGGTGGTGCAGTCGAAAAGAAAGACCAGGGCAGCTTTTCCGTCGGTATCGGCCAGATGTGCCGTCCCGGACGGGATCAGCGCCCCATGACATTGATACTCTGCCCCGTCCGCAGTAAGGCGCATTTCGCCGTCCAAAGGTATGATAATATGCGCCGCCATGTGGCTGTGCATTAGCGGATTGGCATAATCAGCATGGATCAAAATGTGGTCGTTTGCCTCGTACAGCTTCGTCATTTTCCCTCACATCATCGGCTCAGTAAGCAAAAAAACTAATACTTTGTTCAATTTACTTTATCATATTCTTCCGCGCCCCTCAATAGCGGCTGAAGCCGACCGGGCAGCGCTAACAACAAAAAAGGAAATCGCAAATTTTACTGGACAAAAGCCAACAATATGTTACAATAAAGGGGTAGTGGCCGTGCGTGCGGCCGGTTTGACGGAGCAACACCCAAAAAATTATTGCAGGACGGAAATACGGTAGGCCATATTTGCTTTTGCAGCAGCTACAGGTCTATCCTTAGCTGCTTTTGTATTTTCCGCCAAGAAAGGAATTTGACTTATGACGGTAATTGAACTGCTTGCCCAAAATGCTGCCAAATGGCCCGATGACGTGGCGCTGGTGGAAGTGAACCCGGAGCTGCGCGATAAGCAGACCACCTGGCGCGAATACGAGCTGGTAGAAACGCTGCCGCGCGAACAGGCCCGCCGCGAGATCACCTGGCGCGAATTTGACGAAATGGCCAACCGCGTAGCCAATCTGCTGACCATCCGCGGCGTCAAAAAGGGCGATAAAGTAGCCCTGCTGATGATGAACTCGCTGGAATGGCTGCCCATCTACTTCGGCATCCTCCGCAGCGGCGCTCTCGTCGTGCCGCTCAATTACCGCTACTCTGCCGATGAGATCAAATACTGCCTCGAGCTTTCCGAATCCCGCGCGCTGATCTTCGGCCCGGAATTCATCGGCCGTATCGAAGCCATCGCCCACCTTATCCCCAAGATCAACCCGCGCCTCTTCGTCGGCACGGACTGCCCCAGCTTTGCCGATAGCCTCGACCAGATGCTGCCGCTGGCCTCTGCCGCCGCCCCTTGCATCCCCGTATCCGACGAGGATGACGGCGCTATCTACTTCTCTTCCGGCACCACCGGCTTCCCCAAGGCGATCCTGCAGAGCCATGCCGCCCTGCTTTCCGCCTGCTATACGGAAAATGCCCACCACGGCCAGACCAAGGACGACATCTTCCTCTGCATCCCGCCGCTCTACCACACTGGCGCCAAAATGCACTGGTTCGGCAGCCTGCTGGTCGGCGGCAAGGGCGTGCTGCTGCGCGGCGTCAAGCCGGAATGGATCATCCGCGCCGCCGCGGAAGAAAAGGCCACCATCGTCTGGCTGCTGGTACCGTGGGCACGCGATATCCTCGATGCCATCGATAACGGCAGCATCGACATCGACCAGTACGACCTCTCGGCCTGGCGCCTGATGCATGTGGGCGTACAGCCCGTACCGCCGAGCCTGATCCGCCGCTGGCTGGAGCGCTTCCCGCATCATGACTACGATACCAACTACGGCCTCTCCGAATCGATGGGCCCCGGCTGCGTCCACCTCGGCCTGGGCAATGTGCATAAAGTGGGCGCCATCGGCATCCCCGGCCACGGCTGGCAGATCAAGGTCATCAGCAACGGCGAAGAAGTGCCGCAGGGCGAAGTGGGCGAGCTGGCGGTAAAGGGCCCCGGCGTGATGCGCTGCTACTTCAATGACGAAAAGGCCACCAACGAAGTACTGAAAGACGGCTGGCTCTATACCGGCGATATGGCGATGATCGATGAGGACGGCTTCATCTTCCTCGTCGACCGCAAGAAGGACGTCATCATCACCGGCGGCGAAAACCTCTACCCGGTACAGATCGAAGACTTCCTGCATCAGCACCCGGCCATCCGCGACGTAGCGGTGATCGGCCTGCCCGATGCCCGTCTGGGCGAGATCTGCGCCGCCATCATCGAAGTCGAGCCGGAACAGCAGCTTACGGAAGAGGACGTCAACCTCTTCTGCGTGGGTCTGCCGCGCTACAAGCGTCCGCGCAAGATCATCTTCGACGAAGTACCGCGCAACCCCACCGGCAAGATCGAAAAGCCGGTATTACGCAAAAAATACTGCGGCGAAAGCCTGGTCAAAGCCCAGATCGAAAGCTAAATCGAGAGCTAAATCACCTAAACACACACACACCCTCCGCAAAATTTGCCGGAGGGTGTGTTTTTTCTTTGCAATATGTAAAATTTGTGATAGACTTAGGTCATATTTGATTTACGGAGGACACGCGATGCAGCTGCCGCAGATGCCGCATTTTTCTCATAAGCAAATACTGCACGGCACCGTTGCCGCCTTCATCCGCTGGCTGTTTCTGGCGGTGCTGGTGGGCAGCATCGGCGGTCTGGCCGTATCGGTGCTGCGTGCGGTGCTGGAATGGGCCACGCTGACCCGTATGGCTCACGGCTGGCTGATACTGCTGCTGCCCATAGGCGGCATCTTCAGCGCGCTGATGTACCGCCACGCCCACAATAATGATATCAAGCGCGGCAACGATATGGTGCTGGCCGCCATCCGCGAGGAAAAAGAAGTTCCCGCTATCACCGCGCCGCTGATCTTCGTGGCCGCCACCATCACCCATCTGCTGGGCGGCTCGGTGGGCCGCGTCGGCGCCAGCATTCAGCTGAGCGGCTCGCTGGCCTCGCTGTTCAGCCGCCTCTTCCACTTCGATCAGGACGACCGCCACGTCTTCATCATGAGCGGCGTCGCCGGCGGCCTCGGCGCTGTCTTCGGTGCGCCCATCTCTGCCGCCATCTTCGTGCTGGAGGTGGTCAGCGTGGGCGAAATGTGCTACGCAGCGCTGATCCCCTGCATCGTAGCGGCGCTCACCGGCTACGAGATGTCGCTGCTGCTGCATCAGCCGCCGATGTTCCACGCCATTCCGCAGCTCTCCACCCAGCCGCAGACCTTCCTCTCCGTCATCGGCTTAGGCGTACTGGTAGCGCTGGTGGCCATCGCCTATTGCCGCGCCATCAAAGAGACCACCGCCTTCCTCTACACGCGCATCCCCAACTCGGTGTACCGCATCATGCTGGGCGGCAGCATCATCGTGCTGCTGACCGTGCTGCTGGGCCACACCCGCTACAATGGCGGCGGCACCGCCTACCTGATGCAGGCGCTCTCCGGGCAGGCGGAGTGGTACGACTTCATCCTCAAGCTCATCTTCACCGCCATTACGCTGGGCGCGGGCTATAAGGGCGGCGAGATCGCCCCGGCCTTTTTCGTCGGCGCCACCTTCGGCTGCGTGGTCGGCCCGCTCCTGGGCCTCTCTGCCGATGCGGCAGCGGCGCTGGCAATGATCGGCCTCTTCTGCGGCATCACCAACTGCCCGCTGGCTTCGATCATGCTGGGCGTGGAGGTATTCGGCGGCAGCGGCATCATGCACTATGCGCTGGTCTGCTCCACCGCCTATATGCTCTCCGGCTATTACAGCCTCTATGGCGAGCAGCAGTTCATCTTCGCCAAGACCAAGGCGCTGCATCTGGAGCATCCGGAAGCACCGGAGCAGGAATAGCATAAGCAAAGCCACCTCTCACGAGGTGGCTTTTTTGTTGGTTTTAGTCCAGCGGCGTCCAGCTGACATGATAATTACCGAAATTGAGATTATTGGCCACCGCCACGCTGCGGGTAGACTGCCCATTGCTCACAGAAATGCTGACCGAGTAACCGTAATGGCCGAGCAGCCCGCCGGCCGTGCCGGAACAGACGCCATCGCTGCAGGGCACATCATAGCCGCTGCGGATACCGTTGCTATCGGTAAAGACGATGCGGTAGCTAAGCCCCACGCCGCTGATAGACGGGGTAAAGTGATAGCTGAGATAGCCTTTATCATCGCAGCTGAAGCCCAGGCCGCTGATGCTGAAGCTTTCATCCAGCGGCGGCAGCACGGCATCTCCCTGAGGCGGGCCGCCCATGCCCAGTACCATCGCCAGCACGAAGCCCAATGCCAGCGCCAGCACAAAGCGCAGCACCAGGCGCAGCGCGTGACGCTGCTGCGGCGGAGCGGCAGGCAGCACAGCGGCGGGTTCTGCTGCGGCAGCCGGGGCGGCGGCGTAGGCATCGCGCCCGCACAGCTCGTCCAGCGATATTTCCAGCGCATCCGCCACCGCCAGCAGTTTCGGCAGGTCGGGCATCGCATCATCATTTTCCCATTTGCTGATCGCCTGGCGCGATACCTGCACCTGCGCGGCCAGCTCTTCCTGATTCAAACCCCGCGCCCGGCGCAGACGGCTTAAGTTTTCGCCAAAGCTCATCGGCTCACCTCCGTATTTTAGGTTCTCTTTCTGCCCTCATTTTAGCACAAATCGCCGCGGCAGACCAGCAGTATAAGCTGGAAAGCGCGCAACTACAGGTTGCAAAGGCGATAAAACTTGCCTGATCGGCCAAAATATAGTAAAATCAAGCCTATCACCACTATCGGAGTTAATATGTCTGCATTCGTCATTCAGGGCATTGGCTTTGTCGCCATGGCCGCCTTTATCATCTCCTATCAGATCAAATCCAACCGCGCGCTCTACCTGTGCCAGCTGATCGGCTCGGCGCTGTTTTGCCTGCAGTTCTTCCTGCTGGATGCCGCCAGCGGCTGCCTCAGCCTGGCGCTGAACATCGTACGCAGCCTGCTGCTGCTGCGCTACAACGAGTGGCGCTGGGTACGCAGCAAGGCGGTGCCGCTGCTGCTGGTCATCGCCTTTGCGCTGGTGCTGCGCTTCACCTGGGCGGGGCCGGTGAGCCTCTTGGCCTTTGTCGCCTCGGCCGTCAGCACGGTCGGCTACTTCAGCAACAATGCCCGCACCATCCGCCTGTCGAATCTGCTGGTGGCCTCCCCCTGCTGGATCGTCTACGACCTGATCGTCGGCTCCTGGGGCGGCGCGGTCAGCGAGATCATTACCATATCCTCCATCCTCATCTCCATCTACCGCTTCGGCTGGCGGGCGCTGGGTGAACCCAATTCCCGGTTCCAGCAAGGATGATGCTGCAAAAATATTGCTAAACGAGAACCATAAGTGTATAGTTATAAGTATATACAGCAATAGGTCGTTTTCTCGCTTTATTCCATAAGGAGGTTACCTATGCTTACTTTTATTATCGGTTTAGCCATACTATTTATCGGCGGCGCCGTGTACGGCCGTTTCTGCGAACGCATCTTCGGCCCGGATGACCGCATCACCCCCGCCCATGCCAAACGCGATGATATTGATTACCTGCCGATGAAGCGCTGGAAAAATATGCTGATCAATCTGCTGAACATTGCCGGCACCGGCCCCATTTTCGGACCGATCCAAGGCATTCTGTTCGGCCCCATCGCTTTCATCACCATCCCCATCGGTAATATCATTGGCGGCGCTATGCACGACTATTTTTCCGGCATGATCTGTCTGCGTGACGGCGGCAGTCAAATGTCAGCCATGATACATCGCTACAGCAATAAAAAGATCTACAGCATCTATCAGGTATTCGTCAGCATTTTGCTGCTGCTGGTAGGAGCGGTTTTCATTTACACCCCCGGCGATATTGCCGCCACGCAGGTTTTCGGTTTTTCCGGCGCGGTAAACGCCCCCTCTACCTGGATCATCTACGGTGTTATTTTTGCCTACTTCCTGCTGGCCACCGCCTTTCCCATCGATAAAATCATCGGTCGCATTTATCCCCTTTTTGGCGGCGTACTGCTCTTTTCTGCCATTGGCGTATTCGTCGGAATCTTCGCCAAAGGTTACCCGCTCACCGAACTGTGGGGCAGCTGGGAAGCACCGCTGGCCTTCACCATCAGTAACGGCAGCAAAGTCCCCTTCAGCTATGCCGATTATTTGACCGCCAAGCATTTCTTCCCCACCTTCTTCATCACTGTGGCTTGCGGCATCCTTTCCGGTTTCCATTCCACGCAGACCGCTATCATCACCCGTACCATGAACAGTGAACGTGAAGGCCGTCAGACCTTCTACAACATGATGGTACTGGAAGGCTTTATCGCTATGGTATGGGCCGCTGCCGCCATGGGTGTATACAACCTAGGTCTACAGGAAGCCAATGCCAATCTCTATTCTTCCACCGTCGGCATCATCTGCCGCGATCTGCTGGGGGCAGGCGGCGGGCTCATCGCACTTATCGGCATCATCATCCTGCCCATCACTTCCGGAGATACCGCCCTGCGCAGTCTGCGCCTTTCTTTGGCAGATGCCTTCAACATTGACCAGAGCAGTACCGGCAAACGCCTCGGTCTTTCTGCCTTGCTGTTTGCGGCAGTAGCGGTCATCCTTGTTTTCGCCAAAATCAATACGGACGGCTTTGCTATTCTGTGGCGCTATTTTGCCTGGTCTAACCAATCCCTGGCGCTGTTTGCCTTTTTGGCTATTTCCGTATGGATGTATGAAAACGGCAAAGGCCATTATGCTTGGGTACCGCTGATTCCCGGCACTTTCTATGCCTTTGCCACCGTTACTTACATTATGAATGCCAAGATCGGTTTTGGTCTGCCGTGGAGTGCCGCCTATGCCATTGGTGCCGCAGCTGCCACCGTCTATCTGCTGGGTATATTGAAATACGGCCCCAAACGCGCCGGTCAAATGCTGAAATAAGCATACGAAAAGGAGCATCGTTTATGCGATGCTCCTTGCTTTTACAGCATTTTATTCTTGCGGTTCTTTTCCGCACGCTTCATCTGGCGTTCTTTTCTCTTCTGTTCCTTCTTGGCCTTTTTGGCTTCATTATAGGCCTTCTTGCGTTTGGCACGCTCTACGTCTTTTTCCGTGGGCGGGAAAACTTTCGGCAGAATAATCGCCGCAGCAACAATGATCACCGTAGCAATCGTGAGCTTGGTCATAAAAGTCAGAGCGGTCATACCTTCGCTGGCTCCGCCAAAGAGTTTGAACATAAAACACTCTCCTGTATTTGTAAAGTACCGCCACCGCGGCCAAATGCTTCAAATATATGTAGCATCAACGATTATACCATATGTTTTGCCGCTTGACCAGCAAAAATTTGCCTTCACAAAAAAATCATGCATTCGGGCAAGGCTTGTCTTCTGCCGCAGCAGCGGGTATAATAGTTTTATTCCCATATTCAAGGAGCGCCTATGATCTACTACACTTCCGACCTGCACTTTTATCAGGATGCGGTGCGCCGCCGCTTCCGCCGCCCCTTTGCCACCGCGGCGGAAATGGACGAGGCGCTGATCGCCAACTGGAACGCCGCGGTAAAAAGCGATGATGACGATATCTACATCGTCGGCGATATCACCGGCGACCCCGCCGCGCCGCTGCACGAATACCTGCCGCGCCTGAAGGGCCGCAAGCACCTGATACTCGGCAACAATGAGCCGCATTGGCTGGATACGCTGCCGGTAGAAGATTACTTCGTAGAGGTGCGGGATATGGCAGAGCTGGAGATCGGCGGCGGCCTGCGCGCCATCCTCTGCCACTATCCGCTGCTGAGCTGGAACGGCATGGAGCGCGGCAATTACCACATCCACGGCCACCTGCACAATGATACCGCCGCCCCCGCCCAGCGCACCCTGCGCCGCCTCGACCGCGCCCTCAACTGCGGCGTGGATGTGAACGACTTCCGCCCGGTCAGCCTGGAGCAGCTGATCGAAAACAACCGCCGCTTCAAGGCGGAACTGAACCGGATCTACGGATTCATAGGAGAAGAAGCATGAACTACACCCTGCGCGACCTCAGCCGCGCCGAAGCAAAGCAAGTATACGAAAAGCAGATGGTGCGCGACTTCCCGCCCGATGAGCTGAAGAGCTGGCGCGCTATCGAAAAGATGCTCGATGAGGGCATGTACCGCACCTGCGGCCTCTTCGACGGCGAAGAGCTGTGCGCCTATGCCTACCTGCTGCAGGCGCCCGGCGTGCCGCTGATGCTGCTGGACTACCTCGCCGTCTGCGCCGACCGCCGCGGTCAGGGACACGGCAGCGTCATGATGCAGCAGCTGGCCGCCCTGCCCCAGCCGCTGCTGCTGGAGGTGGAAGATACCGCCTACGCCGCCGATGCCGCCGAGCTGCAGACCCGCGAGCGCCGCATCCACTTCTACCGCAAGAACGGCATCCGCATGAGCGCCGTGCGCGCCTGCCTGTTCGGCTGCCGCTTCACCATCATGTATAGCGGCGAGCCGCAGGCGGATCAAACCATCTACGACGCCCTCACCGCCACCTATGCCTGCATCCGCAGCCATGTGCCGCCCCAGCTGCAAAAAGACGAAAACTTCATCATCACGCTGTAACAAAAAAGCCACCCTGTCTAGGGTGGCTTTTGCTGTTTGTGTTACGCCTCCAGCAGCATTTCGCGGGCCTGGGCGATGGTG
>JAFXLH010000164.1 GCA_017531315.1 Bacillota bacterium | reverse complement strand
CTTCATTAAATTAGGCTGAGTCAAAAGGCCCCCTTTGTTAAAGGGGGCTGCCGGCTTTAGCCGACTGGGGGATTATTCGTTCCTCTCCCGCCGCCGGGCTCGCTGCATCATTCTTCCAGTCTCCCCATACCCCACACTTGCCCTCATTTTGCCACAAAAGCCCAGCGTAATGAAGGTATGTATTTTTTTTTTTCGGCCGTTTGACCACTAGGCAAAACCGCACCGATATGCTATCATTTAAGTGTAAATACTCCAGTTTTACCGCATAAATGTAACGGAGGTAACGCTTATGAAAAAGCTGCTCACCCTGATGCTGATAGTGGTGCTGACCCTTGCTCTCACCGCCTGTGGCGGCGATACGCCGGAAGGCAGCAACGACAACCCCAATGCCAAAGTCGACCCGCAGATCGCGCTGGCGGAACAGCTGGCAGGATTTGCCGGTCAGGGCAAATATAACGAAAATACGCATGTCACCGATATCGTGGTCGCCCTGCCCACCGCCGGCGGCTCCATCCTGCCCACGCTGGAAGCGCAGCTGGGCGAGCTCAGCTACTACGGCAGCGATGCGCTTAGCGAGCAGCTGGTAGGCATCGTCTTCGAGGGCAAGTACACCGATACGCTCACGCCCAATGCCTGGGTACTGCTGGCCGATCAGCGCTGGCAGGCCGCCGAAGCCGACTTCGACGGCTACCCCACCGCCCTCAGCTACAACCGCAGCGAGCTGGAGCACGTAGACCGCCCCGCCATCCTGCTGGATACTGAGGAGCTGACCTACACTCCGCCCAGCACCGCCGCCGGCTATACCAAAAACCTCAAGCTCACCATCCTGCTCGACGGCACCGCTCTGCTGCAGAGCCTGCAGCAAAAGCAGCAGGAATATCAGCAGACCGCCGATGCCATCCCCGGCCAATACGCGCTGAATAAAAACGGCAAGCTGGATATCATCAACGACACCCGCACCGCCGAACCGGATACCTGGACGAGCAACCCGGAAGTGCTGGCGATGTGCGACGGCAGCGTGGCCATAGCTGATTATGTGATGTACTGCGGCGCCGCCGAATGGCTGGCCGCGCTGGCTTCCCAGATCGAAACCGCCCCGGAAGAGCAGTGGGCATCCATCCTCGCCGCCCATCTCGATCAGCACGCTATCGATAACCAGATCATCGCCCTGCGCGAGCAGCAGTACGCGCTCTACGACCGCTACCCCACCTATAAGATGATGGCAGAATACGATCAGCAGCTGTTTGCCGCCGAGATCGAAGCCATCGCCAATAGCACCACCGCCTCCACCTATACCTACGAGCCCGCCTATGCCGCCATCCTCGCCCAGGCGCCCGACCTGCTCAGCTTCGAAAACCTGCAGCGCGAAATTGACTGGTACAGCAAGCAGATCGGCATCTGGCAGGAGATCGCCGCCCACCCCGCTACCTATAGCGATGACAAGCTGGTCGACCTGCTGTGGCAAAATGTAGAAGATAACCACACCTACGACGAGCAGATGTGGGCCACCCTGCTGCAACACGGTCAGGCGCTGGTTGCCGAAGATGCCGCGGCCATCGCCGCCTGTGAAGCGGAAGAAGCCCGCATCGCCGCCGACCGCGATGCCGTAAACACCGCCTACACCTCCGACTGGGCCAACCGCTGCGCCGAGCTGGCCAGACGCAGCGACGACACCCTGCTGATGCCCTATCTGCTCGGCCTGAGTGGGCGCATCGGCGAGATCAACACTCAGCCTGTGGAAAAGACCGCCGTACTCGGCGAGCTGGATGACTTCACCATCATCAAGATCAATGCCGCGCAGGTGCAGGCCATCGATGATGCACGCGAAATCAGCAGCAACAGCGACAGCCTCGGCCTCCGCTGCAACCGCTGCGCCAAAGATGCCACGCACCTCTTCGAAGGCGGCTACTACTGCGATGACCACTACAGCGATGCCGTGCTGGACGAGCTGCTGGATATTGCCGCCAAAAACTGATAAGGAGCGCCCCATGACCGACACCGCCCAAGTCCTCTCCCGGATCATCGCCGACCGCTGCAGCTACCGTGGCGCCTATCTCGATACGCCCATCCCGCGCGAGCATCTGCGCGCCATCATGCAGGCGGGGCTCGATGCACCGAGCGGCTGCAATATGCAGACCACCTCTCTCATCGCCGTGGATGATGCGGAAAAGATAGCCGCTATCCGCGCCTGCTTCGCCCGCCCCATCGCCGCCGGCGCGCCCGCCTTCATCTGCGTGCTGACGCAGGAAATGCCCAGCTACAAGGACAAATCTTACCACGTGCAGGACTACTCAGCCGCCATCGAAAATATGCTGCTGATGATCAAGGCCCTCGGCTACGACAGCTGCTGGTACGAAGGCTATATGACCGACGCCGACGCCGTGGGCGAAAAGATCGCCGCGCTGCTCGATGTGCCGCCGACGCATCAGCTGGTCTGCCTGCTGCCGGTAGGCATCGCCGCCGAAGAGCGCAAGCGCGTACGCAAAAAAGACTTCGCCGAGCGCGCCTGGTTCAACGGCTTCTGGGAAATCGATATCTGATACAAAAAGCCCCCTCGCAAAGAGGGGGCTTTAATTATTGCATTTTCTTCACCATCAGATAGTCGCGCATCCGCCGACCGTCGGGCAATATCACCCCGTCCGGCCGCTCGCCGTATACCTCGAAGCCCAGCTTGCGGTAGAGGGCGATGCCACGCTCATTGGCATCCACCACTTCCAGCTCCAGCTGCGTCAAGCCCCAGCGCTCCGCCTGCAAAAACAGCATCCCGAACAGCGCCCGGCCGATGCCGAGATTCCAGTATTCGCGCAGGATGGCGATGCCCACATCGGCACGGTGGCGCGTCTTGATGAAGACATGGCGGTCGAGGCTGGCCGTGCCTACTACCTTGCCCGCCACCTCGCAGACCAGCTGCAGCGCGTTCTCATCCGCCAGCCGCGCCCGCAGGAAGACCGCCTCTGCCTCATCGGTGAAGCCGTCCCACTCCTCCGGCAGGCGCAGCAGATGCTCCGTCTCCTGCGCGGCCTGCCGCATCAGCGCCAAAACTTGCGCGCCGTCTGCCGCCTCGGCACAGCGCACCACAGCCTCGCGGCCGTCTTTTAGCGTGAAAATTTGCGGTTCTATATACATATTTTCCCCTCCCTGCGGCAGATGCGGCGAAATAAATTTGTTACATATTCGCGCCATACACAAAAAACCCTCTTTTCCCAGCTAAAACTGCCAATTTTGGCAGGAAAAACCGCCGCAAAAGAGAATATTTTACAGATAGAATATGGCGCATTATGCCTCGAAATCCACAATAGCCGAAAAAGGAGAATCGCTATGGAGATCCTGCCGCTTTTCATCACCGTGCTGATCGGCCTCGTAATGCTGGCCGCGCTGCTGCTGCTGTTCATCCGCATGGGCAAAAACGAAACGCTGGATGACGACAACCCGGAAAAGATGTGGTTTGCCAAAACCGCCGCCCCCGCCGAAGCCACCGCAGCCGCCGAGCCGGATGATAGCTCTGCTCCCCTGCCGCCGCTCACCGAAGAGCAAGCCGCCGCCGAGCTGCAGCAGCTGCAGGATAAGCCCGCCCAGCCCGAGCCGCAGCCTGAACCCAAGCCTGAGCCGCAGCCTGAACCCAAGCCTGAGCCGAAGCCCGAGCCCAAGCCCGAGCCGAAGCCCGAGCCGAAGCCTGAGCCGAAGCCTGCTGCCGAAGTGCCCGCTAGCGGCAGCTTCATCCGCCGCGAGCTGCCGCCGGAAGTGGTGCAGCGCCGCGAAGAAGAGATGATGCGCGCCCGCCAGCTGGCCATCGTGCTGGAAAGCGGCGACAGCGCCCTGCTGGCCCTCTTCAATAAAGCCACCAATGATGCCGACCGCGCTGATATCGTCAAATTCGCCGCCGAAGAAGTGGCGAAGAAGAAGGGCGTAGCCGCGGCAGAAGTAGCGCCGCCCACCCCCGTACCTGCCCCCCAGCCGCTGCCGGAAGAGCAGGAGAAGAAGCCGGAACTGACCTATACCACCCATGTGAATGTAAACGATATTCTCGCCCGCCTGCAGAATATGGAAGAGCGCTTCACCGCCGAGGGCAGCGCGCCGCAGCCGCCCCAGCAGGTGATCGAGCATCCGCTGGAAGAAGCCGCCGCAGAAGCCCCGGCCGAAGCTCCCGCCGAGCCGGCCGTCGAGGTAAATCCGATGCTCAGCCGCATCAACCCCGACTACAAGCCGATGCCGCGCAAAAGCGCAGATAAAGACATCGACCTGCCGAATATCTTCCGCGACCGCTGACACATAAAAGCGCCGCACCTGCCTATAATATCACTACTATCACTACACTCCCCCATCACGAGGTAAACTATGAGCGAAAACACCAAGCTGCGCCTGCGCAGCGAAATTGAAGATAAGTACAAGTGGAATTTAGAGAAGATCTATCCCACCAATGAAGCCTGGGAAGAAGACTATGCCCGCCTGGCCGATCTTGGCGATGCCGCCGCGGCCTTCGCCGGCACGCTGGCGCAAAGCCCCGCGCAGCTCGCCGCCGCGCTGAAAGCGCAGGATGAGCTGGGTATGCTGCTGGAAAAGGTCTATGTCTACGCCAGCATGCGCCAGGATGAAGACAACAACCAGCCGCTCTATCAGGGTATGCGCAGCCGTATCGAAACGCTGTATGTGCAGATCAGCTCCCAGCTGGCCTGGTTCGAGCCGGAACTGCTGGCCATCCCCGCCGCCCAGTTGGAAGAGTGGCTCGCCACGGAAGAGCTCGCGCCCTATGCCATCGCCATCCGCCACACCACGCGCATGCGCGACCATATCCTCTCCGATAAGGAGGAGGCCATCCTCGCCAAGACCGGAGAAATGGCCGGCGCCTTCGATACCGTCTATTCCCTGCTCACCGATGCGGATATGAGCTTCCCCCATATCACCAACGAACACGGCGAAAGCGAGCAGCTGACCCACGGCAACTACATCCGCCTGCTGCGCTCCCATGACCGCCGCGTACGCGAAGCGGCCTTCACCGCCGAATACGAGACCTACGACAGCCTGAAGAACACCATCTCCGCCACCTATGCCGCCAGCGTCAAGAAAGACTGCTTCTACGCCGAGGTGCGCGGCTACGAGTCGGCACTCGCCGCCAGTCTTGATGGCGATAATGTGCCGGTATCCGTATACGAAAATCTCATCGCCACCATCCGCGCCAATCTGCCGCTTTATCACCGCTACCTAGCCCTGCGTAAGAAGGTGATGGGCCTCGACGAGCTGCATATGTACGATGTCTACGTGCCGATGGTCAAGGCCGAGCGCATCCCCTACAGCTACGATCAGGCCATCGATACCGTCATCGAAGCGCTGGCCCCGCTTGGCGAAGAGTACTGCGCCACGCTGAAGGCCGGCCTCACCGGCGGCTGGGTAGATGTGTATGAGAACAAGGGCAAAACCAGCGGTGCTTATTCCGGCGGCGCTTATCTTACCGATCCCTACATTCTGCTCAACTTCCAGAATGATCTGAACAGCACCTTCACCCTCGCCCACGAAGGCGGCCACTCGATGCACAGCTACCTTAGCAAAAAGCATCAGCCCTACACCTATGCCGGCTACCGCATCTTCGTGGCAGAAGTGGCCAGCACGGTGAACGAAAACCTGCTCATCCACCACCTGCTGAAAAAGGCCAAATCCAACGCCGAGCGCGTGCAGCTGCTGAATCACTACCTCGAAGAGTTCCGCGCCACCGTCTTCCGCCAGACCATGTTTGCCGAATTTGAAAAGACGGCGCATGAATGGGCAGAAGCAGGCAAACCGCTCACGGAAGAAGCGCTCTCGGCCTATTACCACCAGCTGAACAAAGACTATTTCGGCGAAGGCGTGGTATCCGACCCGCTGATCGCCAAAGAGTGGATGCGTATCCCCCACTTCTACCGCGCCTTCTACGTCTACAAATATTCCACCGGCTTCTGCGCCGCCACCGCGCTGGCCGCCGCATTGCTGGATGAAGACCCGGCCAAGGCCGCCGAGGCGCAGCAGCGCTACCTCAACTTCCTCTCTGCCGGCTGTACTAAAGACCCCATCGACCTGCTGAAAGACGCCGGCGTAGATATGACCGGCACCGAGCCGCTGCAGAAGGCCTTCGATAGCTTCAACGCCATGCTCAGCGAATTAGAAAAACTTGTATAACGGAGGAAACCGCCATGACCATCCGCCTCTACAACAGCAAAACCAATCAAAAAGAAGACTTCATGCCGCTCGAAGCGGGCAAAGTAGGCATCTACTGCTGCGGCCCTACCGTTTACAACTATATCCACCTCGGCAATGCCCGCCCGCTGGTCGTCTTCGATACCATCCGCCGCTACTTCACCTACCGCGGCTATAAAGTGAACTTCGTCCAGAACTTCACCGACGTGGACGATAAGATCATCAATCGCAGCCACGACGAAAATATCACCGCCGAAGCCGTCACCCAAAAATACATTGCCGCCTATTTCGAAGATTCCGGCAAGCTGAACGTGCTGAAGGCCGATACCCACCCGAAAGTTACCGAGCATATGAGCGAGATCATCAAGATGATCGAAGATATCATCGCCAACGGCCACGCCTATGTGGCAGAAGGTGATGTATACTTCTCCGTCCATTCGCTGGAAAGCTACGGCGAGCTCTCCGGCCGCAATATCGAAGATATGCGCGCCGGCGCCCGCGTCATCCCCGGCGATATCAAGCGCGACCCGATGGACTTCGCCCTGTGGAAAGCCGCCAAGCCCGGCGAACCCTGCTGGCAGAGCCCCTGGGGCGAAGGCCGCCCCGGCTGGCATATCGAATGCTCGGCCATGAGCTGCAAATACTTAGGCGAGACCTTCGACATTCACGGCGGCGGTCAGGACCTGATCTTCCCGCATCACGAAAATGAGATCGCCCAGAGCAAGGCGGCCCACGGCGGCGACTTCGCCCGCTACTGGCTGCATAACGGCTTCATCACCATCAATGAAGAGAAGATGAGCAAATCGCTGGGCAATTTCTTCCTGCTGCGCGACATCCTTGCCAAATTCCCCGGCGACGTGGTGCGCTACTACCTGCTCGCCACCCATTACCGCAGCCCCATCGACTTTTCCGATGATAAGCTGCACGCCGCCGCCAAGTCGCTGGAACGCATCCGCAACAGCCAGCGCCTCCTGAAAGAGTACGCCGCCCGCGCCGCTGCCGGTGATGCCACCATCACCGCCCTTTGCGATGGCGCCCGTGCCGCCTTCATCGAAGCGATGGACGATGACTTCAACACCGCCCTCGCCATCTCCGAGATCTTCAACTTCTGCCGCGAGCTGAACAGCGCCATCGCCGCAGAAACCCTCACCAAGGCCGATGTGGAGCTGGCCACCGCGCTGTTTGGCGAATTCGACGCCGTGCTCGGCATGATCAATGAGCCGGAAGAAGAGAAGCAGGACGGCCGCGAAGAAGCGCTGCTGCAGCTGATCATCAAGATCCGCGGTGAAGCCCGCGCCACCAAGAACTGGGCCGTTGCCGACGCCATCCGCGATGGTCTCAAAGAGATCGGCATCGCCATCGAAGATACGCCCAACGGCGCCCGCTGGAAAAACATATGAGCAGCGATATCATGACTGACCAGATTACCGACCTGACCCCCGGCGGCTTCACGCCGCTTACCGCCGCCAACCTGCCGGCGCTGACGCTGGCCTATATCGGCGACGCGGTATACGAGCTGCGGGTGCGCCGTCACCTGCTGGATGGCGGCTGCCGCAAGGTGCAGGATATGCACAAGCAAAGCGTGGCGCTGGTGCGCGCCGAGACACAGAGCCGCCTGCTGTCCGCATTAGAGCCGCAGCTGACAGAAGCGGAAGCCGACGTAGCGCGCCGCGGCCGCAATGCCAAGGGCAGCCATCAGCCGCCGCATGTGCCGGTAGCGGTGTATCGCCGCGCCACCGGGCTGGAAGCGCTGATCGGCTACCTGTGGTTATTAGGAGAAGAATCGCGGCTGGACGAGCTGTTCGCCGTGCTGTTTAGTTTGAATTTAAGCGAAGCATAAGAAAGGAGCGGTTAAGATGAAAGTTACCCTGCTCACCTATACCCCCGATGCGGAAAAAGCGGTCGCCGCCGCTGCCCGCCTCTGCTACAGCGCCACCGATGCCTGCGACCTCTACGAGGGCATGGACGACGAAAAGGCGGAAAAACTGCTGCAGAAGCTGGTCAAATCCGGCCACTATTCCCCGTTTGAACATGCCAATTTCACCTTCGCCATCGATGGCATCAGCCGCGCCTGCTCGCATCAGCTGGTACGCCATCGCCTGGCCTCTTACAGCCAGAAATCGCAGCGCTATGTGAAGGAAAAGGCCTTCGACTACGTAGTTCCCGCCAGCATCCGCCGCGACGAAGAGCGCCTGAAGAAGTACGAAGCGCTGATGCAGCAGATCCAGGATTGCTACGATGAGCTGGTAGAAGACGGCGTACAGGCCGAAGACGCCCGCTACCTGCTGCCCAATGCCTGCGAGACCAATATCGTAGTCACCATGAACGCCCGCGAGCTGCGCCACTTCTTCGCGCTTCGCTGCTGCAGCCGCGCCCAGTGGGAGATCCGCGCCATGGCTAATGCTATGCTGAAGCTGACACAGGAAGCCGCCCCGCTGCTTTTCGAAGGCGCCGGCCCCAGCTGCATCAGCCAGGGCATCTGCTACGAAGGCGATATGTGCTGCAAAAAAGGCCTCGTCGAAATCAGACGCCGCTAACATAACTACACGAAAACTAACCTGAAGCAAGAATAGGAGAATCACCAATGGCTAAAACCACCACCCGCAAACCCGCCGCCCGTAGCGGCAAGCCCGCTGCCAAAGGCGGCAGACCCGCCGGCCGCAGCGCCGCCCCCCGCACCGGCCGCCCCGCTGCCAAGCCGGCTGCCCGCAGCACCCGCCCCATGGATGCCGAAGAGCGCCGCCCCGCCCGCGGCCCCATCGACGAAAATATGCTCGCCGGCAAGAACGCCGTACGCGAAGCGCTGCGCTCCGACCTCTCTGTCAACAAAGTATGGCTGGCCGAAGGCATCGAGCCGAACTACGTGGCCGATATCATCGACCTGTGCAAGAGCAAGGGCGTGCCCTATCACACCATGGACCGCAAAAAGCTGGACGAAATGGCCGGCCCGGATAACCGCGGCGTCGCCTGCGAAGTAGCCGCCGCCCCCTATGCCGAGATCGAAGATATGCTCGCACTCGCCAAAGAGCGCGGCGAAGAACCGCTGCTGGTGATCCTGGATGATGTGGAAGACCCGCACAACCTCGGTGCCATCATCCGTACCGCCCTCTGCGTGGGCGCTCACGGCGTCATCATCCCCCGCCGCCGCGCCGCCTCGCTCAATGCCACCGTGGCCCGCACCAGCGCCGGCGCCTCCGCGCATCTGCCGGTAGCCCGCGTAGGCAATATCGCCCAGACCATCAAGCAGCTGCAGAATATGGGCATCTGGGTAGCCGCCGTGGATATGGACGGCCGCAGCATCTGGAAGACCCGCATGGCCGGCGCGCTGGCGCTGGTACTGGGCAGCGAAGGCAAGGGCGTATCCCAGCTGGTCAAGTCCCGCTGCGACTTCTGCGTGGGCATCCCCATGACCGGCCCGGTCTCCTCGCTGAATGTCTCTGCCGCCGCCGCGGTCGCCCTCTACGAAGCCGTCCGTCAGCGCTGCTTCATCCCCGCCGAATGATCAGCGGCTAATCCCCGCACAATATACCCGCACAATAAGTAAGTGCATGCCACATCAGGCATGCACCGGCTGGTGAACTTCTTCGGTATCGCGGAAAAGCAGGGTCACGCACCAGAGGCCGCTTAAGCCCACCAGGGAGTAGACGATGCGGCTCATCAGCGACATTTCGCCAAAGAGCAGCGCCACCAGGTCGAGGCTGAAGAGGCCGATGCAGCCCCAGTTGACCGCGCCCACGATCACCAGCAATAAAGCAATTTTATCAAAAGTGTTCATCTCATTTTCACCCCCTGCATTTATTATGCTAAATAAGTGCCGCGCATATACGCAGAGCACGCATCAAATTTTAAGGAGAAATCATATGCCGGAAATTGCTTTTGATCCCGAAGTTTATTATCGCTATCTGACTGCTCTGGTACTGCTGTTCAACGGTGTTGGCTTTTCCATGTTCTGGCTGGATAAGACCTATGCGCGCAAGCAGGTATCCCGCATTCCGGAATGGCGCCTGCTGATGTTCGGCATCCTTGGCCCCATTGGCGCGCTGATCTCGATGTTCGTTTTCCGCCACAAGATCCGCAAACCCAAATTTTTTGCCGTACTGATCCCCGCCACGGTGCTGCATCTGTATCTGATTAAAGTATTGATCTACTGGGTACAGTGATCAGAGGTATTTGATGAAAGTTTTTACCCTTTCCGATCTGCATCTTTCGCTGGCCCCCGGCGAGCTGGAAGCCGCCGCCTGCTACAAGCCGATGGACATCTTCGGCCCGGCCTGGACCAACCACCACCAGCGCATCGAAGCCAACTGGCGCGCGCTGGTCAGCCCGGAAGACGCGGTGCTGGTACCGGGAGATATCTCCTGGGCGATGCATCTGGCCGATGCCGCCGCCGATTTCGCCTTCCTCGGCAGCCTGCCCGGCACCATCGTCCTGAGCAAGGGCAACCACGATTACTGGTGGCAGAGCATCTCGCGCCTGCGTGAGGCGCTGCCGCCGAATTGCCGCGCCCTGCAGCACGATGCCATCGCCATCGGCGGGCGCGCCGTCTGCGCCACGCGCGGCTGGCTGCTGCCCGAGCACAGCGAATTCAAAGAAAAAGACGACCGCAAAATTTTCGACCGCGAAGTGCTGCGGCTGGAAATGGCGCTGCAGGATGCCGCCCGGCTCGACCTGCCGCCGGTAGTAATGCTGCATTACCCGCCGCTGATAAAAGAAGGCCAGCGTAACGCGCTGATCGACCTGATGCAGCGCTATGGCGTAGAGCTGTGCATCTGCGGCCATCTGCACGGAGCAGCCCTGAAAAACGCCGTAGAAGGCGAGCATTTTGGCATCAATATCGTCAATGCCAGCTGCGATCATATCGGCTTTACGCCGCAGCTGCTGTGGGAATACAAGCAGGAATAGCGGCGACAAGCCACGAAATATTTAATGTTTGACAAAATATTTAATGTATGAAACGTAAAACAGCGTGAGCGATCACGATTAAAGGAGGACGATTCATGAGACTGGTAACTGCTGAAGAAGCGCATCTTGCCGATACTGCGGCGATCGAGGATTATGGTATTCCCGGTGCGGTGCTGATGGAAAACGCCGGCCTGGCCGTGGTGGCAGAAGCGGAAAAAATGCTGGGCGCACTCCCCGGCAAAAAAGTAGCCATTTTCTGCGGCAGCGGCAATAACGGCGGCGACGGCCTGGTAGTGGCGCGTCACCTGCACAATCGCGGCTGCGACGTCCGCCTCTACTTCATCTCCGACCCGGATATTTTCCGCGGCGATGCCTACACCAACTGGAATATTCTGAAGAATATGGGCGTCAGCGGCTACTGGCTCACCGAAGGCAGCCGCTTGAACGTGGCCCGTATGGGCCTGTGGAGCGCCGATCTGGCCATCGATGCCATCTTCGGCACCGGCCTCAATGACGAAGTCAGCGGCACCGCCCTGCTCGCCATCAATATCCTCAATGAATGCGGCAAGCCCATCATCTCCTGCGATATCCCCAGCGGCCTCTCTTCGCTGACCGGCAAGCCGCTTGGCGTAGCGGTAAAAGCCACCCGCACCGTCTGCTTCGGCCTGTGCAAGCTGGGCCTGGTACTGCCCGGCGCGGAAGCCTACGTGGGCGAGCTGGTGATGGCAGATATCTCCCTGCCCGAGCAGGTGCTGGAAAATCTGACTCCCCGCCGCGAGCTGCTGACCGCCGACTTCTGCAAAAAGTGGATCAAACCGCGCAAGAGCGAGAGCTATAAGGGTGACTACGGCCACCTGCTCACCATCACCGGCTCCGTATCGATGCCCGGCGCGGCCATCCTCGCCGCCGGCGGCGCGCTGCATGCCGGCGTGGGCAAGCTGACCGCCGCCCTGCCCGCCGCTACCCGCATCGGCTTCATCAATGCCCATCCGGAAGCGATGCTGCTGCCCTTAAAAGAAGACGCCGAGGGCAACATCACCGCCGACCAGGCCGACAAGATCGCCGCTTTCCCCGCCGACGGCTACCTGATCGGCTGCGGCCTCGGCCGTTCCGTAGAGAGCATGAACCTGGTCCGCACCCTGCTGACCAAGCTGAATAAGCCGCTGATCCTCGATGGCGACGCCCTGTTCGCCGTCTGCGGCTACCTGAAACTCTTGAAAGAATACCCGGCTCCGCTGATCATCACTCCCCATGCCGGCGAAATGGCCAAGCTCCTCGGCTGCTCCGTCAGCGAGGTAGAAGAAAACCGCCTCGAGATCGCCGCCGAATTCGCCAAAGAGTGGAATGTCATCGTGGTGCTGAAGGGCCCGGCCACCGTGGTCGCCAATCCGGAAGGCCGCCTCTTCCTCAACCGCACCGGCAACCCCGGCATGGCTACCGCCGGCAGCGGCGACGTACTGGCCGGCATCGTAGCGGCGCTGGTCAGCCAGGGCCTCACCCCCGGCGCGGCCGCCGGCTGCGGCGTATGGCTGCATGGCAAAGCGGGCGATTGCGCTGCCGCCGCCACCTCCCAGCCCAGCCTCAGCGCCAGCCAGATCAGCGCGCACTTGGGCGACGCCTTCTCGGCTTTGAGCTAAGCACAAAACCTGCAGCGGTGTGGCATATAGCCGCACCGCTGTTTCACTTTTTCACAAGGAGATAAACTTATGCGCCCCGCTTGGATAGAAGTAGATCTGGCGGCCATCCGCCACAATATGCAGCTGCTGCAGCAGCACATCGGTCCGCATTGCCGCCTGATGCCGGTGATCAAGGCCGACGCTTACGGCATGGGCGATATCCCGGTAGCCGAAGCCTGCCTGCAGGGCGGCGCCCGGGCCTTCGCCGTAGCCACGCTGGATGAAGCGCTGCGCCTGCGTAATGGCGGCATCAGCGTGCCCATCCTCATTCTCTCCCGCCTCGCGGACGAAGACATCCCTACCGCGCTGCAGCACGATATTATGCTCAATGCCTGCGAGCTGCCCTTCGCCGCCGCCATCAGCCAAACCGCGGAAGCGCTCGGCCTCACCGCCCGCGTACACCTGAAGGTGGATACCGGCATGTCGCGACTCGGTCTCAGCCCGGATGAAGCCGGTGCTGCGGAAGCCGCCGCCATCTATGCGCTGCCCGGCCTCGAGATCGTCGGCATCTTCAGCCACTTCGCCACCGCCGATGAGCCGGATAACGACTTCGCCTCGGTGCAGCTGGCCACGTTCCGCCGCTTCTGCGAGCTGCTGCAGGCACGCGGCCTCGCCGTGCCGCCGCGCCATATGAGCGCCAGCGCCGCCTGCACCGAGCTAAAGGAGGCGCACGATTTCGAGATCGCCCGCCCCGGCATCATCATCTACGGCGTCTACCCGGATGAGATCATCAAGGGCAGCCTGCCGGTGCAAGAGGCGCTGCAGATCAAGGCGAAGATCATCCAGACGCATGACCTCGCCATCGGCCAGCCGGCCAGCTACGGCAGCATCTGGCGCGCCGAGCGGCCCAGCCGCCTCGCCACCCTCGGCCTCGGCTATGCCGATGGCTACCCGCGTCTGCTCTCCAACCGCGCCGAAGTGCTGGTCTGCGGCCGGCGCGCGCCGATACGCGGCCGCATCTGCATGGATCACCTGATGATCGATATCACCGATATTCCCGAGGCACAGGTAGGCACGGAGGTCACGCTGCTGGGCCATGACGGCGCGGAATGCATCGATGTCTACGAGCTCTCCCGCCTCAGCTCCTCCATCCCCCACGAGCTGATGAGCCGCCTCTCCCCGCGCCTCGCCCGCGTCTACAAAAACCGCATCTAACAGGCCATATATCAAGTAAACCAGCGGTTCATTGCGCGGCCGCTGGTTTTGCTGTATGCTGATAGCAGGAGGTGTGATAATGACCGATCAGATTAATGACAATACCACGCTGGACCCGCAGCGCTTTGGCCAATTCATCAAGGAGCTGCGCGCCGAGCGCGGGCTGACGCAAAAGCAGCTGGCCGAGCGGCTGTTCGTCTCCGATAAAGCCGTCAGCAAATGGGAGCGCGGCATAAGTATGCCGGAAATCTCGCTGCTGCTGCCGCTGGCGCAGATTTTGGGCGTCAGCACCACCGAGCTGCTGAGCGGCCGCCGCCTGCCGGAAGAAGCCCCACTGACCCGCCCGCAGGTAGAAGAGCTGCTCAATAATACGCTGCGCCTTTCCGCAGGGGAGCGCGCCGAGCTGCAGCAGCTGGGGCGCGGACGCAAGCTGATCATATTGGCGCTGGCGCTGCTGGGCACGGCCGTAAATATTTCCGTACTGCTGCTGCTCGGCTTCACGCCCCTGCAGCTGCTCAGCGACCTGGGTACGGTGCTGGTGCTCTGCGGCATCTTCGCCGTATTGAGCCTCTTTACGATGAGGAGCAGCTGCCCGCCTATTATGACGAAAACCGCATCACCGCCTATTATCAGGGGCCGCTGCGTATGAATATCCCCGGGCTGGCGCTCAATAACAGCAACTGGCCCTATGTGCTGTGGGCGCTGCGGCTGTGGTGCATCGCTCTGCTGCTGCTCTACCCGCCGCTCTACTTCGCCTTTTGCCGTCTGCTGCCGCAGCTGTACCCGGCCGGCCTGCTGCCGCTGCAGCTGATCTGCGTTTTCTCGCTCTTCCCCACGCTCTACATCGTCGGCAACCGCCACTGATGCCGCCGCAACCGATATTCGCGCCCGCAGTTGGTGGCGCAACCGCCCTCTTTGTGGTACAATAGCAGCATCACACCACAGGAGGTTTCGCCCATGGTCTCTGCCAAAACCGCCACGATGCTCGCCTTTGCCAATGTCAGCATCATGATTTTCCTCTTCCTCATCCCCTACCTGATCTTAGGCGCGCTGCTGGTGGTCTTCATCATCCGCAGCCGCAAGCTGAACCGCGAACTCGCCGCCGAAAAGGCGCAGGCCAAGCCCGACCCGGATACCGCAGAACTTTCGCTTGGCGCCGCCATCCGCGCCGAACGCCAGCGCTGCGGCATGACACAGGAAGAGCTGGCCGAGCAGCTCGGCGTCAGCCGCCAGGCCGTCAGCAAATGGGAAAACGACACCGCCGCCCCTGGCAGCGCCAATCTGCTGTCGCTGGCGCAGCTCTTCGGCATCTCCGTGGACGAGCTGCTGAAGATGAGCAAATAAACACAAAAAGAGCAGGGAGATAATCCCTGCTCTTTGCTTTTGCCTAATCGCGGAAATCGAACAGCTTGGACGGGCTGACCTGCAGCGCGTCGCACAGCTCGAAGATCACATCCAAAGATACGGCACAATCCGCCGTCTCGATACGGCTCATATGGGTACGACTGATATTGACCAGCTCCGCCAGCCGGCTCTGCGAGAGCCCGCGCTCCTTGCGGTAATAGGCAATATTCAGCCCCAGCAATTTATACTTTTCCATTTGCGTTTTCTGCATATTCTCACCCTGCTATTAGTTTAACCGCTGCAGCTCATTATTGCCACAACCTCACACGCGGCATTTATAACTTGCTATGTTGCATAAGTTATGATACACTTAATTATGCGTCAAAATTCGCCCGTAAAGGATGTACCGCCATGATAAGAGATATGCTGTTTCTGCTGAACATACTGCTGCTGATAGCCGCCCCCTGCCTCGTCGCCTGCTGCCTCGGCTGAGATCCGGTTGCCAAGCCGCCGCGCTTATGATAAAATCATAGCCAAAGGAGGCGGTAAAGTGAAAGATGGCAGCAATCGTTTAGCTTCACCGATGGCGCGGCGGATGTGCGGCATCGCCATCGCCAGCGGCGTCGCCACGCTGCTGTTCGCCCTGCCCGCCGCCCCGCACGGCAGCCAGCCCTGGCTGTCGCTGGCCATCAGCTGCGGCGTCACCTGCTACCACTTCAGCTACCGTCTGCTGGTCGGCCTGCTGCTGGATGCCCGGCTGCACAATCAGCTGGACCCGGAGGCTTGGCTGTTCCGCCCCCGCCGCGGCGAGGCGCAGCTATACCGCATGCTGCGGGTGCAGCGCTGGAAGCATCGCCTGCCCACCTTCGCCCCGGGCACCTTCTCGCTGCGGCAGCATTCCTGCCGCCAGATCGCCGCCGCCACCTGCCAGGCAGAGCTGGTGCATCTGCTGAATATCCCGCTCAGCTTTGCCCCGCTGCTGCTGATACCGCGCTTCGGCTCAGCAGCGGTATTCTTCATCACTTCCCTGCTGGCCGCCGCTTTCGATGCCGTCTTCATCATCATCCAGCGATATAACCGCCCGCGCCTGCTGCATCTGGCGGCGCGTCAGGCACAGATTCACCACAAGGAGCGCCCATGATCAGACTTGCCACCCCTGCCGATATCGATAATATTGCCGCCTCTTACGAAGAGCTGCTGATACACGAAGAGCAGACCACCAGCTATTCGCGCTGGAAGCGCGGCGTCTACCCCAGCCGCGCCGTGCCGGAAAGCAAAATCGCCGCAGGCAGCATGTATGTGCTGGAAGATAATGGCGAATTCTGCGCCAGCGTGGTGCTGAATCAGCTGCAGGCGCCGGAATATGCCGCCGTCGAGTGGCAATACCCCGCCGCCGACCACGAAGTGCTGGTGATACACACCCTATGCGTGCCGCCCAGCAAAAGCGGGCGCGGCTACGCCAAGCAGCTGCTGGCCTTTGCGCGGCAGCTGGCGCTGGAGTGGGGCTGCACGGTGATACGCATGGACACCCACGTAGCCAATACCCCGGCGCAGCAGCTCTACCTCAAGCACGGCTACCGCATCAGCGGCCGCAGCGAGGTACTGCTGAATGGGCAGATACTGCAGGATCTCTACTTTTTGGAGCTGAAACTGTAAAACTAAAGGCAGACCCTTTGGGGTCTGCCTTTTTTGCGCCTATAACCATGCTTCCGGGTCGACACATTCTTCTTCCAGATGCAGCTCCACGTGCAGATGGCTCTCCTGCGCGCTCTCGGCGGCAAATTCCATCACCGAGCCCAGCACATCGCCGGCCTCCACCGCCGCGCCCTCCTTCACCTGCAGCACCAGCCCCTTGTAGATGCTCTGCCAGCCGCCGCCATGGGTCACCGTCACCACGCCGCCCCACAGCGCATCCTCGGTCACTTCCGTCACCGTGCCCGCCGCCATCGCCTGCACCTTGCTGCCCACCGGGGCGGCATAATCGGCGCCGCTGTGGAAGCGGTAATCACCGCAAGTGTGGTCGAAGCCGAAGCCGTAGCTACGCTGCAGGCCGCCCGCAAGCGGCTTCAGCCAGCTCTCCGGCGCGGCGCTCACCGCCACCGCCGCCGCCAGCTGCTCTACCTGAGGCGGCACATCCACCTGCGTGGGCGGGCGCTGCACCTGCTGCTGCGGTTGCTGCGGCTGCTCCTGCGGCAACTCGGCCGGCGGCTCATCGGCTACCGGCGGTTCCGGCAGCTGTGCCAGCTGCTGCAGCTGCTGCTGCGGCTGCTCGCTGACCTGCTGCTCTTCCTGCCACAGCTGCGGATTCTGGTAGGTAAACACGCCTACCAGCAGCATTATCACCGCCGCCGTGGTCAGCCAGCGCCAGCGTTCGCCATCGCCAAAGCGGCGGGCGGGCGGCCGGTGGCGCAAATTTTGCTCATCGTGATGCTCATTCATGCTCTCACCTGCTCCCAATTCTCTTTGCCCATAGCTTGCCCCATCGCCGTGCCCGCTATACGGGTAAAGCGCAAAAAAAAGACCCCGGCGCCCGCCGGGGTCTTACGTGAACATGCCTTAACACATCACGGGTAATGCAATTATCAAGCTTATTTGCCGGCAGCAGCCAGGCGTGCAGTTGCACGAGCCAGAGATGCCTCGGCGCGAGCGCGGTCGATATTGGCCTGGGAAGCCAGACGCTGACGAGCGCGTTCGGCAGACGCTTCGGCACGGGCTACATCGATATTCTCGCCCTTCTCGGCGGTGGATACGAGCACTTCGGCTTCATTATCCTGTACCGACATAAAACCTTTGCTGATAGCGATTTTGCCTTCTTGGCCTTCACGCACATAGCGGAGCACGCCGATGTTCAGCGTGGTCAGCAGCGGAGCGTGGCCGGCCAGAATGCCAGTCGAACCTACTTCGGCGGGTACGACGATGGACTCAACCATATTACTGAAGACGGCACCCTCGGGGGTGACAACTTCCAATAAAATTTTGTCCTTTTCAGCCATTGGCTAACACTCCTTAGGCCTTCAGCAGGCTTTCAGCCTTAGCGATGGCGCCTTCGATAGCACCAACGTTGAGGAATGCCTGTTCGGGCAGGTTGTCGTGTTTACCTTCCAGAACTTCTTTGAAGCTGCGGATGGTGTCCTTCAGCGGAACATAGACGCCGGGGGTGCCGGTGAACTGTTCGGCTACGTGGAAGGGCTGGCCCAGGAAACGCTGGATCTTACGCGCACGGGCGACGAGGATCTTTTCTTCGTCAGACAGTTCGTCCATACCCAGAATGGCGATGATGTCCTGCAGTTCCTTGTAGCGCTGGAGAACTTCCTGTACCTGGCGGGCTACGTTGTAGTGTTCTTCACCTACAACCTGCGGGTCCAGAGCGCGGGAAGAGGAATCCAGCGGGTCAACGGCCGGATAAATGCCCAATTCGGAGATGGAACGGTTCAGAACCGTCTTAGCATCCAGGTGGGCGAAGGCAGTGGCGGGAGCCGGGTCGGTCAAGTCGTCGGCCGGGACGTAAATGGCCTGTACGGAGGTAATGGAGCCGGACTTGGTAGAAGTGATGCGTTCCTGCAGAGCGCCCATTTCGGTAGCCAGAGTCGGCTGATAACCTACGGCAGAAGGCATACGGCCGAGCAGAGCCGATACTTCCGAACCTGCCTGGGTGAAACGGAAGATGTTATCGATGAAGAGCAGAACGTCCTGACCTTCGCTATCGCGGAAAGATTCAGCGATGGTGAGGCCGGTGAGGCCGATGCGGAGACGGGCGCCCGGCGGTTCGTTCATCTGGCCGAATACCAGAGAAGTCTTTTCAATAACGCCGGATTCCTTCATTTCGTTCCACAGGTCGTTACCTTCACGGGTACGTTCGCCTACGCCTGCGAATACGGAGAAGCCGCCGTGTTCGTAAGCGATGTTGCGGATCAGTTCCATGATCAGAACGGTTTTACCTACGCCGGCGCCGCCGAACAGACCAACCTTACCACCCTTGGAATAGGGGGCGAGCAGGTCTACGACCTTAATGCCGGTTTCGAGAATTTCAGTAGAGGGAGTCAGGTCCTCAAAAGCGGGGGCCAGACGGTGAATGGGCAGAGTGTAAGAACGGTCTACCGGGCCATAACCGTCGATGGGGTTGCCGGTAACGTCCATCATTCTGCCTAAGGTGGCGCGACCAACGGGGATGGTGATAGGGCTGCCGGTATCTTCGACATCCATACCACGGCGGAGACCGTCAGTGGAGGCAAGCGCTACGCAGCGGGCAGCGTTATCGCCCAAATGCTGCATAACTTCCATGGTCAGGACTTCGCCGTTTTCCTGGGTGACATGCACCGCATTGTAAATATGCGGAAGCTGGTCAGCCGCCGAGAATTCAACGTCCACGACCGCGCCAATAATCTGTTTGATTTTTCCGCTTGCCAAAGTTGTAACCTCCTTAGTATCTATAACCGAATCTTACTTTGTTTCCGCTTTAGCCGGAAACCGATCCGGCAGATAGTATAAAGCAGATACCACTATGCAGCGTTTATTCCAGAGCCGCCGCGCCGGAGACGATTTCCGTAATTTCGGTAGTAATCGCTGCCTGGCGGGCACGGTTCAAGGACAAAGTCAAGCTGCCGATCATCTCCGTAGCGTTGTCCGTTGCGGAGCTCATCGCCGTCATACGGGCGCCATGTTCGCTGGCTTTGGCTTCCTGCATCGCACTGTAAATGCCGACTTCGACATACTGCGGGATAACAGTATCCAAAATTTCCGGGCCGGAGGGCTCGAAGGTGAAGTTGGAAATTTCATTTGCTTCTTCACTTTCTTCGAAGTCGCAGACCACGGGCATCAGGCGTTTCATCGTCGGTTCCTGGCTCATAGCGCTCTTGAAGCGGGTATAAACCACATAAACCTCATCATATTCGCCCTTAACATAGGCGTCGTTTACCAGGCGGGCTACTTCGCGGGCCTGGAAGAAAGACGGAGTATCGCCAAGCTTGCTGCATTCGGTATCAATAGTATAACCGCGTCTTAAAGCATAATCGCGCACTTTGTTGCCCAACACGATCAAACCATACTCATGCTCTTCCTTTTCCAGAGCCTGGGTAAGGAAGCGGTGCAGGTTGACGTTGAAGCCGCCGCAGAGGCCACGGTCGGAACCGATGACCACATAAGCTACGCGCTTGATCTCTTTGCGGGGAGTGAGGAAGGGATGATCGCCGGCGCCTTCTGCCAGATGCGAAATAACAGCTTCGATCTTGGCAGCAAACGGGCGTACTTCCGTTACCGCAGTCTGAGTGCGGCGCAGCTTGGAGGCCGAGACCATTTTCATAGCCTTGGTGATCTTCTGCGTGCTCTTTACGCTTTTGATGCGGCGTTTGATATCACGGGCACTTACCATGAGTTCACATCCTTATATTGAGTGCGGCTACTTGCCGCGGCTCAAAGTTGCCATTTTCACGGGAAAAATCCCGTGCCGCCGCGGAGGCACATACCGCGTACGGTGGACTACCCTGTAGACTTAAACGCCTAAAGGATGTTAGGCCTGATAGCTGGCGATAAAGCTTTCGATAGCGCTGGAGATCTTAGCAGTAATTTCGTCCGTGAGCTTCTTTTCGGTGACGATCATGTTGAGAACGTCAGCGTGCAGTTCGCGGAAGTATTTACGCAGAGCTTCAGCAACGGTAACGATATCCTTAACGGCAAACTTTTCAGCATAGCCACGGGTGGCGAAGTAGAATACTACGATCTGTTCTTCTACCGGTACCGGGGCATACTGGGGCTGCTTCAGAATCTCGTTCAGACGGGCGCCGCGGTCCAGAGTGGCCTTGGTGGCGTCGTCCAGGTCGGAACCAAACTGGGTGAAGGCCGCCAGTTCACGATACTGAGCCAAGTCCAGACGCAGGGTACCGGCTACCTGTTTCATAACCTTGATCTGCGCGGAACCACCGACGCGGGATACAGACAGACCGGCGTTGATGGCCGGACGGAAACCGGAGTTGAAAAGGTCGGTTTCCAGGAAGATCTGACCGTCGGTAATGGAAATGACGTTGGTCGGAATGTAGGCGGAGATGTCACCGGCCTGGGTTTCGATGATCGGCAGAGCGGTCATGGAACCGGCGCCTTCTTCATCAGAAAGCTTGCAGGCACGTTCCAGCAAACGAGAGTGGAGATAGAATACGTCGCCGGGGTAAGCTTCACGCCCCGGAGGACGACGCAGCAGCAGGGAAAGTTCGCGGTAAGCCGCAGCCTGCTTGGAAAGATCATCGTAAATGATCAGGACGTCCTTACCCTGATGCATGAAGTATTCGCCCATAGCAGCACCGCAGTACGGGGCAATGTACAGCATCGGAGCAGGATCGGAAGCAGAGGCAGAAACGACGATGGTGTATTCCATGGTGCCGAACTGTTCCAGACGGTGTACTACCGAAGCTACGGTAGAAGCCTTCTGGCCGATGGCGACGTAGATACAAATCACGTTCTGGCCCTTCTGGTTGATGATAGTATCGATGGCGACAGCCGTTTTACCGGTCTGACGGTCGCCAATGATCAGTTCGCGCTGACCACGGCCGATCGGGACCAGGGCGTCGATGGACTTGATGCCGGTCTGCAGCGGCTGATGAACACTCTTACGCTGGACAACGCCAGGTGCTTTGTGTTCCATGGGGCGGAATTCCTTGGTGGCAACGGGGCCTTTGCCGTCCAGGGGCTGGCCGAGCGGGTTCAGTACGCGACCCAGCTGAGCTTCGCCGACGGGAACGTCAACGACGCGACCGGTACGCTTGACCACGTCGCCTTCGTGGATGCCCTTATATTCACCAAGAATGACGCAACCGATGGAATCTTCTTCCAGGTTGAGCGCCATGCCCATTACACCGTTGCTGAACTCAAGCAGCTCATTACTCATAGCGTTGGAAAGGCCATGAATGTGAGCAATACCATCGCCGACCTTGGTAACCGTGCCGGTCTCTGCGACCTCGACATAGTTCTGAAAATCTTCGATCTGTTTTTTGATAACAGCGCTGATTTCCTCAGGTCTGATGTTCATGATTTCAACTCCATTCAAAACCGCTTATTTTTTCAAAAGTTCACTTTCCAAGGTAGCCAGACGGTTCTTCAGGCTGCCATCAAAGACTTCGTCGCCAATGCGGAGCACGGCGCCGCCGATCAGGCTGGCATCGATGTATTTTTCTACATATACATCGCGGCCGGTAGCCTTGGCCAGAGCAGCGACCAGAGCTTTTTCTTCTTCCGCATCCAGCGGCAGCGGCGTGGTGATTTCCACGGCCAGCATATCACGCCAGGTGTGCAGCATTTCGCCAAGGAATTCGCCGATGGCATCAGCCTTGTCGACCATACCCTTTTCGATCAGCATATAAGCGACCAGCAGTACGCTGCGGTCAAATTTGTCACCAAATACATCACGTACGATGACTTTCTTTTCTTCCACAGTCTTGCTGTCGTCCTTCAGCACACCCTGAAGCAGTTCATTAGTCTTTACGGCAGAGGTGAAGACCTGCCACTGATCAACAAAGCCATCAAGGAAAGCCTGCGTATGACGAGTGGTTACTTTATCCATCATTTTACGCAACCCACTTTCTCAATGTACTTTTTCATCAGTTCTTTCTGCTGAGCTTCGTCAACCTGTTCGGCCAGCAGTTTACCGGCGGCCAGTACGACCAGAGAAGCGATTTCATCCTTCAGCTGATCCATGGCAGCACTCTTTTCGCTTTCGATCTGAACGCGGGCATCAGCTACGATAGCAGCAGCTTCAACACGGGCGGCTTCGACGATATCGTCTTTGGCCTTATTGCCGCGAACCTGACCTTCAGCTACGATGGCGTCGGCTTCCTGGCGAGCTTTAGCGGTTACAGCACGCAGGTTTTCTTCAGCGCCTGCGGCTTCTTCGCGAGCCTTGGCAGCGGCGTCCAGAGCTTCCTGAATGCTCTGAGTGCGCTGATCCAGGGTCTTGACGACGGGTTTCCACAGGAATTTGCCCAGTACGCCAACCAGAATCGCGAAGTTGATCATAGAAAAGATAATAGTCGGAATTTCAATATGCAAAACAACGTCCCCCTTTCATCGGAATCGTCCTTAGAGCGCTTTGTTTTAGCGCGCAAGGGAGAAGTCAGATCTTACCGTTGAGAAGGAAGGAAACGAGCAGGCCGTAGATGACCAGGGATTCGACGAAAGCCAGACCAAGGATCATAGCGGTCTGCAGCTTACCGGCGATTTCGGGCTGGCGAGCCATAGATTCAACAGTTTTACCAGCGAGCATACCCTGACCAAGAGCGCCGCCAAAAGCAGCCAGACCAACAGAAAGAGCAGCACCAAGAGCGATTAAACCATTCATAGTAGAACCTCCTAGATTTTTCGTTTTTAATTACTTGATTATAAAAACGAATATTAATGGTTTTGGGTCAAAACATTTTTGTTCATTGTGTTCTTTGGCTTGTTCACTTAAACGTTCTTTATTTTCTTTTTTATATTT
>JAFXLH010000163.1 GCA_017531315.1 Bacillota bacterium | reverse complement strand
GCGCATCCGCTGGCAGGGGCACTGCATGTACTGCGGTCACTGCGCGCCCTGCCCCAAGGGCATCGATGTGGCGACGGTGACCAAGTTCCTGAACCTCGCCAAGGCGCAGAGCGAAGTGCCGGAGACGGTGCGCGAGCATTATGCGGCGCTGGAGGCTACCGGCGGCGATTGCATCGGCTGCGGCGCCTGCGAGAAGCGCTGCCCCTTCGGCGTAGAGATCCGCGCCAATATGGCGGCTGCGGCAGAGCTGTTCGGCAAATAGAATACCCATATTTATCCGCAGGGCGGCTGATGCAAGCTGCCCTGCTTTTTTTATGAAATGCTATTGACAAAACCGTTATTACTGTATATGCTTGATATATACAGTTTGGCCAAAACTGAAAGCAAGGAGCAAGTTCAATGGAGATCATCATTCGCAACAGCAGCGATCAGCCGATCTATATGCAGATCTGCGAGCAGGTAAAGAGCCAGATCATCAGCGGTGCGCTGGCGGCGGGCACGATGCTGCCCTCCATCCGCTCTCTGGCGCGGGATCTGCGTATTTCCGTCATCACCACCAAGCGTGCCTACGACGAGCTGGAGGCAGAGGGCTTTATCTGCACCGTGCCGGGCAAGGGCTGCTTCGTGGCGGAGCAGGATCTGAAGCTGGCGCAGGAGGCGAATCTGCGCCGTATGGAAGAGCATCTGCAGCAGGCCGCCGCGCTGGCGAAAGGCTGCGGAGTGGGAAAAGAAGAGCTGCTTGCCATGTTCGGATTGCTTTTAGAGGAGGAATAAACGATGAATGCCTTGGAAATCAGAGGGCTGACCCGCAGCTTCCCCGGCTTTACGCTGGGGCCGCTCGATCTCAACCTGCCCGGCGGCTGCATATTGGGGCTGGTGGGGCAAAACGGCGCCGGTAAATCCACCACCATCCGCCTGATACTGAACAGCCTGCGCCGCGACGGCGGCAGCATCCGCGTGCTGGGCCTGGATAATCAGGATGCTGCCTTCACGCAGCTTAAAAACGATATCGGCGTGGTGCTGGATACCGCCAATTTCCCGGAGACGCTGACCCTGAAGCATATCGCGGCATTGATGCGCGGCAGCTACACGCGCTGGGATGAGGCGCGCTTCAATGAGCTGGTGCAGCGCTTCGGTCTGCCGGAAAATAAGAAGTTCCGCGATTTTTCCCGTGGTATGCAGCAGAAGCTGGCTATCGCCTGCGCCCTTTCGCATCAGGCGCGCCTGCTGATCTTGGACGAAGCCACGGCGGGGCTGGACCCGCTGGTGCGCGACGAGATACTCGACCTCTTCCGCGAATTTGTGGCGGATGAAGAGCACAGCATCCTCATCTCCTCCCATATCAGCAGCGACCTGGAAAAAATCTGCGATTATATCGCCTGCCTGCATCAGGGCAAGCTGTTGTTTACGGCAGAAAAGGATGCGCTGCTGGAAGATCTGGCCCTGTGGCAGGGCAGCGCAGAGCAGCTTGAAGAGCTGGCGGATGAGGCCATCGTGGCGGTGCAGCAGCAGCCCTATGGCGTGACGGCGCTGGTGAAGCGGGCGGAAATGCCCGCCGGCGCGCAGCTGGAGAAGCCGCGGCTGGATGATGTATTCTTATTCGTAGTGAAGCAGCAGGGGAAAGGGGCGTGCGGCAAATGAAAGCATTGGTAATGAAAGACCTGCACGTGCTGCGGGCCACGCTCAAGTATTATCTCTTCCTCATTATGGTATTTACGCTGGCGATGCGGAGCGCGGGCAGCATCTTCATCATCCTTTACACTGCGATGCTGCCGTATACGGCGCTGGCTTATGATGAGCGTGCGCATTTTGAGCTGCAGGCTACCGCGATGCCCTACAGCTGGCGCGATCTGGTCTTGAGCAAATATATTCTGGGCTGGCTGGGTGTGATTGTATCGCTGCCCATCTCTATTGCCATTGCGCTGCTTTGTCAGTATCTGGGCTGGGGGCCGTTCTATATCGAACAGCAGCTTTCCGCGCTGTTCAGCGGTGTGATGCTGTTGGCCGTTTGTCTGCCCGTGATGTTCCGCAAGGGCGTAGAAGTGGGCCGCGTGCTGAATATTCTCATGGTGCTGGTCGTATGCACTGTCGCTATGATGATGTTTGCCCTGCTGGGCGAGATCATCGGCAATGCGGTGCTGCTGTGGCTGGTCGTAGCAGCCTTTGCCGCTGCGGTGAGTGTGGCATCGGTAAAGCTTTCCGAGAAGTGGTACAAAAAGCGCATTATGGAATGACAGCCACCTGTGGCTGTAGAGAGGTCTCCTTTATATAAGGAGGCCTTTCTTTTTGTTTGGCAGGTTTAATCCGCTTCGGCGGCGAATCTTAGATTTCAGCAAAATCAAAGGTGCATCCGCATGGCCAGCAGTTACCGCACCGTGGCGAAAGCTACGGAAATTGAATTTACGGAGAAAAAGTCGCGTTTTATCGGTACGGTGGCTTTTGTCGATTCGGAAGAAGCGGCGCAGAAGTTCCTCGCCCGGGTGAAGGGCGAGCATAAGGGCGCGCGCCATTATGTGTGGGGCTATGTGCTGGGCACGGAGGGCGAAGTGCCCCGCGCCACCGATGACGGCGAGCCTTCCGGCACGGCCGGGCGCCATGTGTTGGATGCCATCCGCAATGCCGGCCTCACCAATACCATGGTGGTGGTCACGCGCTACTTCGGCGGCATATTGCTCGGCACGGGCGGCCTGTCCCGCGCTTATGCCCGCGCCGCACAGGAAGCGGTGGCGGCAGCCGGCGCAGCCGAGCGCAAGCTGGTGCGCCAGTATCTGCTGCTGGCTACCTATGCCGACCTGCCGCAGCTGGAGCAATGGCTGGCGGCGGGACACGCCACGGCGCAGCAGAAGGTCTACGCCGAGCAGGTCTGCCTCACCCTGCTCATCGAGGCGGATAAGCTTGGCGCGGCAGAAGATTTCGTGCGCCGCCTGCCCGGCGGTGCGGCAGAGCTGCGCGACCTCGGCACCGAAGACTGGCTGGCTGTATAATCCGCCGCCATATCGGGTATCATCACCCGTAGAGGTGATGATGCAGAGGTGATGATATGGAAAGCATGACGGATAATGCGGCGGTGAAGCGCAGCCGTAAAAGTAAGATGAAGAAACGCTCCGAAGCCTGGGACAGCCTGAAGCAGGAGATAGCCTGCGAGCTGGGGCTGTGGGATAAGGTGCAGCAGTATGGCTGGAGCGGCCTCTCCGCCGTGGAGAGCGGGCGCATCGGCGGCGAATTTGCCAAGCGTAAAAAAGCCGTCATCGCCGAGATTTTGGCGGAACAGGCAGAAAATAATGCCCAGGAGGAGCATTTGGGCGCAATATCGGGCAGCGATATCAGCGGTTGCGAGTAATTTCGCAGCCGCTTTTTTGTATAATCGTTCTATTGAAAGCGGGCGGGCATATTTTAGCAGCATAGACCCGTAGATAAGGCGGCGCGGCACATGACCTATGTGGTGTATGCGGATGTATTGCTGATACTGAATTTTGCCTGCGATTTTCTGCTGCTCTATGCAGCGGGCGGCTGGCTGCAGCTGCAGCGGAAGCTCTCGCGGCTCAGCGCGGCGGCGGCTCTGGGCGCGCTCTATGCCGCCGGGCAGCTATTGCCGCAACTGCAGCTGCTCTACACGCTGCCTGCGGCGGTGCTGGCCTCGCTGCTGATGCTGGCCGTGGCCTACCCGCGGCAGCGCGGCGCGGCCTTCCTGCATCTGGTGGGCTGCTTCTATGCGGCCTCCTTCGCCTTGGGCGGCGCGGCGCTGGGGCTATCCACCTTCATGGTGCAGCGCGGCATCGCCATGGGGCTGCCGCAGATGCAGCTGGCGGCGCTGCTCTTTGCCGTGCCGGTGCTGTTTATCTTGCTGCGGCCGCTGGCACGGCAGGCGGTGCAGCGGCTGCGGGGGCGCTTCGACCGCGGCAGCTACCGGCTGGCGCTGGAGGTGCAGGTGATGGGGCAGAGCGCGCGCCTGCCCGCCCTGCTCGATACCGGTAATGACCTGCATGAGCCTTTTTCCGCGCTGCCGGTGGTGGTGGCGGAATATGCGGCGCTGGAGGCGCTGCTGCCTCTGGTACTGCGGCAGGCCTGGCGGGAAAGCGGCGGCGATGCGGCGGCGGTATTACAGGCGGCGGTGGGGCTGCCCGGCTGGCAGCAGCGGCTGCGTCTGGTGCCCTTTGCCAGCATTGGCCGCGAGCATGGCCTGCTGCTGGGCTTCCGGGCGGATGCGCTGTATCTGATCGGCGAAGATGGGCGGCAGGCGGCAGCCCCGGCGGTCATCTGCCTGTACCCGAAGCCGCTGCATACGGACTATGCGGCGGTGATCAACCCGGAAATATTGCAGTGCGTAGAGGGGAGGAACTGTGCATGAATCTGCGTAGCTTCATATTAAAACTGTATCTGCGGCTCGCGGCGCTCTTTTCCCGCCGCACCGTGCATTATATCGGCGGCGGCGACAGCCTGCCCCCGCCGCTGGCCCCGGCCGAAGAGGCGGAGCTGCTGCAGCGGCTGAAGGATGAGGATTCCGCGGCGGCGCGGCAGCAGCTGATCGAGCGCAACCTGCGCCTGGTGGTCTACATCGCCCGCAAGTTCGAAAGCACCGGCATCGGGCTGGAGGATCTCATCTCTATCGGCAGCATCGGCCTGATCAAAGCCGTCAACACCTTCGACCCGGATAAGAAGATCAAGCTGGCCACCTATGCCAGCCGCTGCATCGAAAACGAGATACTGATGTTCATCCGCCGCCACAGCAAGCAAAAGAGCGAGGTCTCCTTCGACGAGCCGCTCAATACCGACTGGGACGGCAATGAGCTGCTGCTTTCCGATATCCTCGGCACGGAGAGCGATCTGGTCTACAAGTCGATAGAAGAGGATATGGAGCGGCGGCTGCTCTTTGCGGCGGTGGAGCGGCTCTCGCCGCGGGAAAAGACGATCATGATGACCCGCTTCGGCCTCGGCGGCACACCGGAAAAGACGCAAAAAGAGGTGGCGGATATGCTGGGCATCTCCCAGTCCTACATCTCCCGTCTGGAAAAGCGCATCATCAGCAAGCTGCAGCAGGATATCGGCAAGGCGGAATAGACTAAGACCCAAAAGCAAGGGCTCTCCATAGCGGAGGGCCTTTTTCGCTGTGCAAAAGGTGTTGCTTTTTGCCGCATAAAAGTGTATGTTATTGAACAGTAAAAGCGGCAGGGAGGGGCATTATGGCAGTACTGATGTGGATACAGGCGCATATCGCCGCGCCGTGGCTGGATACGCTGATGGTCGCAATCACCAAAAGCGGTGATGTGGCGGCGGTGTGGTTCATTCTGGCGGCGCTGCTGTGTGTAAAGCGCGAGCATCGCGGCCTCGGCCTGCGGATGATACTGGCGCTGCTGCTCTCGGTGCTGCTGTGCAATGCGCTGCTAAAGCTGCTCTTCCACCGCCTGCGCCCCTTCGAGCTGGTGGAATACGCGCTGCTGATACCGGTGCCGCATGGCAGCAGCTTCCCCAGCGGGCACAGCTGCGCCTCTTTCGCGGCGGCCTGTGCGCTGTGGCGCGGCCCGCGGCGGCTGTTCGCGCCGGCGCTTGTCTACGCGGCGGCCATCGCCTTTTCCCGCATCTATCTGTTCGTGCACTTCCCCGGCGATGTGCTGGGCGGCGCGCTGCTGGGGGCGGCCATCGGCGTGGCGGCGGATGCCTGGCTGAGGCGACAGGAAATCGGCGGTAAGCTGTTGAATTAAGCGGCAAGCATAAATACGGAGGATATTATCTATGGATATTATGTTTAGGGAAGCTGCGGTGCAGGAACTGATCGCTGCCGGCCGTGAGCGCGAGCTGACGCCGGATGAACGGATGTGGCTGCTGCTGCGTAATACTTTTGACGATATCGAATACAATGGGCTGATCGGCTACTACTGCGGCGAAAATTCCGACTTCATGCCGCTGCTGCTGGGCGCGCTGGAAAATATCCGTGCGCTGGATATGGTGCGCCTCTTCGATACCATCAATCAGCTCTTCCCCGGCGGCCGCGTGCCGGAAACGGAGGAGGCCAAGGAGCAGCTGGCGGAAGACTGGCTCGCCCAGCCCGCCCTGCACAAGATGTTCAACGACTGGGACAGCCAGTATTACGAGCTGCTGCCGGAGGCGGAAGAGCTGCTGGATGAGCTGGCTGCGCGCATCTGGGACATCCCGGAAGCCGAGGCCGACCCGGATGCGGACGATGATGACAGCATCGAGCTTTCCGGCGATCTGGTAGACTATTTCTCCATCGACGGCGACGGCCTGCTGGATGCCGAGCCGGAAGACGATGACGATGACTGCGACTGCGACGATGACGGCTGCGACTGCGGCCATCATCACCACCCGGTACACTAAGGCAGGGGTGGCGGCGATGACGGAATTTTCCCGCGTGGAGATGCGCTGCGACTTCTGCGGCTGGCGGCAGAACCTTGCCACCGATGATGATACGGCGGATATGTATCACCCGGTACGCCTGTGCCGCGACGGCGGCTGCCCGCATTGCGGTATGCCGCTGCAGCTGTACGAAGGCGGGGCAGGGGAATGCCGGCAAGAAGAATAAAATTTGTTCAATAATAAATACAAAAACACTTGCATAATTATGCAACGGGTGATATACTAAGCCCAGCAACCGATAGGCAGCTGATGCATAGCCGCCTCAATCTGCCAAATTTCAACTTTTATCAGGAGGATCTACTTATGAAACTGAAGAAACTGCTTGTCAGCGCCCTGATCATCTGCCTGGCTTTCTGCCTGGTAGCCTGCGGCGGTGAAAAAGAAGAAGAAACCCCGGTACTCATCATGGCCACCAACGCCGAATTCCCGCCCTATGAATATTATGAAAACGGCGCTATCGTCGGTATCGATGCCGAGATCGCTGCTGCCATCGCCGAAAAGCTGGGCATGGAACTGCAGATCGAAGATATGCTCTTCGACTCCATCATCCCCGCCGTTCAGACCGGTAAGGCCGATGTCGGTTTCGCCGGCCTCACCATCACCCCCGAACGTGCCGAATTCGTAGACTTCTCTCAGCCCTACACCACCGCCGTTCAGGTGATCATCGTCAAAGAAGGCTCCCCCATCGTATCCTGCGATACGCTGTTTGAAGGCGGCTACACCATCGGTGTTCAGCAGGCTACCACCGGCGACCTCTACACCACCTGGGATCTCGAAGATTATGATCTCGCCACCATCGACCGTTACAACAAGGGCGCCGATGCCGTTCAGGCTCTCATCACCGGCAAAGTTGACTGCGTTGTTATCGATAACGAAGTTGCCAAAGCTTTCGTAGCTGCCAATGCCGATGCCGGCCTCACCATCCTCGATACCGAATACGCTACCGAAGAATACGCCATCGCTATGCAGAAGGGTGACACCGAACTGCAGGCTGCCGTTACCAAGGCGCTGGGCGAACTGATTGCCGACGGTACCGTACAGGGCATCATCGACAAGTACATCACCGACTAAGTGAATTAGCAAAAGCTGGCAGGGGCGGCTGTATAACCGCCCCTGTTTTTCTGCTTTAAGTTGCTTCGTAAAAAGGAGCTGTGTTTATGTATTGGTTAATGAACGCCTGGGCGGATTTCCAGCGCAAGTTCTATGTCTGCTTTATCAAAGAAGACCGCTGGAAAATGATGCTGGAAGGTCTGGGTATTACCCTGAAGATAACTTTCTTTGCGCTGATCGTCGGTCTGATCATCGGCATCTGCGTGGCGCTGGTGCGCTCCACCTGGGACCGCAACGGCAAGGCGATGCACAAGGGCTGGCGCAAGCTGCTGCTGCGTGTGGCCAACCGCATCAGCGTGATCTATGTCACGGTAATGCGCGGCACGCCGGTAATGGTACAGCTGCTGATCTGGTACTTCGTCATTCTGGTCGCCTCCAACAATAAGCAGCTGGTCGCCATCTGCGCCTTCGGCATCAACTCCGGCGCCTATGTAGCGGAAATTTTCCGCGCCGGCATCATGTCCATCGATTACGGCCAGACGGAAGCCGGCCGTTCCCTGGGCTTCAATTATGTGCAGACGATGCGCTACATCATCCTGCCGCAGGCGGTGAAAAATGTACTGCCCACGCTGTGCAATGAGTTTATCGCGCTGCTGAAAGAAACCTCTATCTGCGGCTATATCGGTCTGGCGGAGCTGACCCGCGCCGGCGATATCATCCGCGGCCGTACCTATATCGCATTTTTGCCGCTGTTTGCCGTAGCCATCGGCTATCTGGTGATGGTGATCATCCTCACCTGGCTGATCGGCAAGCTGGAAAGGAGGTTGCGTGCCAGTGACGTCCGTTGAAAAAGGTCAACCGATCATCCAGGTGCAGGATCTGTGGAAGAGCTTCGGCGAGCTGCAGGTGCTGAAGGGTGTAAGCGAAACTATCCATAAAGGCGAGCAGGTGGTCGTGATCGGCCCCAGCGGCAGCGGCAAATCGACGCTGCTGCGCTGCCTCAATCTGCTGGAAGAGCCTACCGGCGGTCATATCCTCATCGATGGCGTGGATATCACCGATCCGAAGGTCGATATCAACAAGATGCGCCAGAAGATGGGCATGGTGTTCCAGCATTTCAATCTTTTCCCGCATTATACGGTGCTGGATAATATCACTCTGGCGCCGAAGAAGCTGCTGGGCAAGAGCAGGAAGGAAGCCGAAGAGCGCGGCCTGGAGCTGCTGGAAAAGGTCGGCCTCTACGATAAGGCCGCAGCCCACCCGGCGCAGCTTTCCGGCGGTCAGAAGCAGCGTGTAGCTATCGCCCGTGCGCTGGCCATGGATCCGCAGATCATGCTCTTCGACGAGCCCACCTCGGCGCTGGACCCGGAAATGGTCGGCGAAGTACTGAAGGTCATGGGCGACCTTGCCGCCGAGGGCATGACCATGGTGCTGGTCACCCACGAGATGGCCTTCGCCCGTGATGTGGCGCAGCGGGTGCTGTTTATGGATGGCGGCAACATTCTGGAGCAGGGCCCGCCGCAGGAAATCTTCTCCAATCCGCGTGAGGCGCGCACCCGCGACTTCCTCAACCGCGTACTGTAAGGATTTATGCAAATATTCATGCATCTATGCAAAAGCGTGCTGTGATATTCACGGCACGCTTTCTTTTGTGAGGTAGAACATTTGCTAAATATTGTGCATTTTGGCAGCATTTTTTCGGCTAAAAGTGTGAATTTTGGCAGAAAGTTTGTGTTTTTACTGCCTTTTTCGGTTGACGGGCTTGTGAAAGCATTATATAATCTAATGTATGATTAAAACCCGCCTTATGCCCAAAATGCACTTTAGCGTATGGCGAGAACAGATATGAAAGGAGTTGAAGATATGAATAACATGGGTAGATACGTTGT
>JAFXLH010000162.1 GCA_017531315.1 Bacillota bacterium | reverse complement strand
GGTGGCCGGGTTGGAGTTGCAGAGAATTACTTCATAGCCTTCTTCTTTCAGGGCGAGGCAGGCCTGAGTGCCTGCATAGTCAAATTCCGCCGCCTGACCGATAACGATGGGGCCGGAACCGATGACAAGGATCTTTTTGATATCGCTTCTCTTGGGCATTTATTTCACCTCCATCAGCTTGATGAATTCATCGAAGAGGAACATGCAGTCCTGAGCGCCAGGTGCGCTTTCCGGATGGAACTGCAGCGAGATAACTTTGTCTTCAGCGCAGGCGACGCCTTCCACGGTGCCGTCCAGCACATCCACATGGGTGAGGGTGAGGCCGGCGCCGGCGAGGCTGGCTTCATCCACCGCATAGCCGTGGCCCTGAGCCGTGGCGGTGACCTTGCCGGTGATGACGTTCTTGACCGGGTGGCCGCCATTGTGGCCGCGCTTCATCTTGTAGGTCTTGGCGCCGTAAGCGCGGCAGATCAGCAGATGGCCGAGGCTGATGCCCAGCAGCGGGTACTTGCCGCGCAGCTGACCGACCAGCGTTTCTACCTGCGGAACATCCTCCGGATTGCCGGGGCCGTTGCTGATGACCACGCCATCCGGATGCATACGCTCGATCTCTTCAAAAGAGGTGGTGTAAGGCACGATGGTGACATTGCAGCTGCGGTCGTTGAGGCAGCGGATGATATTTTGTTTGATGCCGCAGTCTACGGCCACGACATTGTATTTGGCATTGGCGGTGCGGGAATACCAGCGCTTCTTGCAGCTGACCTGCGCCACCGCATCGCGCGGGATCTCGGTATTAGCCAGCGTAGCCATAGCTTCTTCCTGCGGGGTGTCGGCATCGGTGATCAGCACCTTGCAGCTGCCGTTATCGCGGATATAGCGGGTCAGCTTGCGGGTATCGATGCCGCTGATGCCGGGGATGCCGTTTTCTTCCATCACTTCCGACAGGGTCTTGGTGTAGCGGAAGTTGGAGGGATTATCATTGTAATCACGGACGATCAGCGCGCCCAGCGTAGGGATCTTGGTTTCGTAGTCTTCATCGGCGATACCGTAGTTGCCGATCAGCGGATAAGTCATTACCACCGCGGCATAGGTGCAGGAGGGATTGGAAATAACTTCCTGATAGCCGATCATGGCGGTGTTGAAGACGATCTCGCAGACTTTATCCACGCCGCTGCCAAAGCCGGTGCCGATATAGGTGCTGCCGTCTTCCAAAACGAGCTTTCTCAGTTTCTGTCCATCCATACGATTTTACCTCCACAAGTAGTAAGCTTATTCTTTGCATAGACCGTCTGGCCGCCGAAGGGAGTGAACTTGCCCATCGACAGGAAGTGGTCGTCATTGACTTCGTAGCTGGCGTTAAGGTCGAAGACGCAGACATCGTCAGTCTCCGGCAGGCCGAAGCGGCGGCGCGGGTTGATGGCCATCACTTCGATCAGCTTTTCCAGGCTGATGATACCGGGCTTGACCAGGTGGGTGTAGAGCGTGGCGAAGGCGATCTCCAGCCCCGTGACGCCCATGGCGCTCTTGAGCAGGCCGCGCGTCTTTTCTTCTGCCATATGCGGCGCGTGGTCGGTGGCGATCATGTCGATGGTGCCGTCGATCAGGCCGGCGATCAGCGCTTCTTTGTCACGCTTGCCGCGCAGCGGCGGGTTCATCTTGAAGCGGCCCTCATCCTGCAGGTCACTTTCGTCGAAGACCAGATAATGCGGTGCGGTCTCGCAGGTGATATCCACGCCTTCCGCCTTGGCTTTGCGGATCAGCTCCACGCTTTCGGCGGTGGAGATGTGGCAGACGTGGTAGGCGCAGCCGGTCTCGCGGGCCAGCTCGATGTCACGGGCGATCGGCTTCCATTCGCTTTCGGAGCAGATGCCGGGCAGGCCGTGGGCTTTGGCGTATTCGCCATCGTGGATAACGCCCACGCCGCGCAGCTCATCGTCTTCACAGTGAGCAACGATCATCTTGCCGAGGGATTTGGCCTTCAGCATGGCAGCGCGCATCATCTCGTCGTTCTGCACGCCGCGGCCGTCATCGGAAAAGGCGATGACGTTTTGGGCCATACCGTCCATATCCGCCAGTTCGCGGCCGGCCTCACACATGGTGATGGCGCCATAAGGGTGGACGCGGATCAGCGCATCGCGATCGATGATATCCAGCTGCTGCTGCAGCGTGGCCGGGGTATCCGGCACGGGGTTGAGGTTGGGCATCGAGCAGACATCGCTGTAACCGCCGTGGGCAGCGGCCAGAGTACCGGTGGCGATGGTCTCTTTCGAAGAAAAACCCGGCTCTCGCAAATGAACATGAACATCGCAAAAAGCCGGGAATATGTAATAATCACTATTGGGGGAAGCAAAATCAACGCAGGCAGACTCAAGCGCCGGAGCGGCGATGAGTTCTACGCTGGTGTAGCTGCCCTTTTTGAAGCTGCCGTTTTCGTAAATATGAGCATCGTTTACCGTGAAGCGCATAACTTCTCCTTTCTGCGGTAACAAAAAAACCTTGCACAGCGGCAAGGTCGGCATACAGGGCAGCGCACAGCATACCCCTACCAAGAGCTGCTGTAAAACTACTTATACCAATCTTGCCGATGTCACAGCACCGACTTAAAGATTCTATTTGCAATATATTACCACAGCGCTTGTCACAAGTCAACAAAAAAACACATTATATAGAGATAAATTCTGATGAAGCAGCAGGATTTACACATATTATGGTAAATTCTACTATACCCGATCGGTGAACTGTTTCTGCATCATCGGGAAATCAATAATCAGGAGGACAAAAAATGATCCGTAACGCAACCAAGGCCATCGCCGAAGCACTCGATGCCGCTGAAATCAAGTACAGAATCACCGAACACGGCGAAGGCAGCACCCTGATCGTCGGTTTCAAAGCTGAAAACGTATCTTCCATCGAAATCAAGTTCATCTCTTTGGATGATGATAACGATGTGGCCGTACGCCTGTTCTCCCTGGTCAAAGTGCCGGAAAACAAAACTGCTCAGGTTCTCACCTGCCTCAACGAACTGAACGGCAAATTCCGCTATGTCAAATTCTACATTGATAGCGACAACGATGTGACCATCGGCTATGACTTCCCCATCAGAACCACCGCCGACAATGTTGGCGCCATTGGCGTGGAAATGACCCACAGATTCGTCAAAATTGCCGATGAAGCCTACCCGATGATCATGAAGGCCATCTGGGGCTAAACGAAAAGAAAAAGAGCTACCCCATGCGGGTAGCTCTTTTTGTGTGCATTCGTGCAGAAAAAGGAAAAGAGCCTTCCATAAGGAAGGCTCTTTGGTGCGGCAGAAGGGACTTGAACCCCCACCCTGGCAATCAGGACTAGAACCTGAATCTAGCGCGTCTGCCAATTCCGCCACTGCCGCACGGCACCTCTATAATATAGCACCCGCTGCAGAAAAAATCAATACCTTTTTGCAAAATTTTTCAAAAATTTTCGAAAGATTTATGCGGCGTCTGCTTGCTCAGCGCGGCGCTCATCCAACAGCTGATAATACTCCACTTCCGAAAGGTCTAAGCTGAAGGATTTGATAATACTTTCAATCTGCGGCTTCAGCGACGCATAGCCGTCCTCTTCTACCGCAAAGAGCAGATAAAAGCGCACGCCTGCGCCGGGCTGGCAGATGAATACATCCACACGCGCCTCCCCTGCCCCTTTGTAGCTGCGCCACAGGCGGTCGCGACCGGAAAGCGGCGTGGCGGCGGTTTCCAGCTCGCCCAGCTCATCGGCGCCCGCAGCCAACTTATCCGCCATCTCTTCCAGCGTATAGTAGTTATTGCCGCCCAGCTCGCTGCGGCTGATCAGATATACCGCGCCATCCAGCCCCGAGCAGACAAAATCATAGCCGTCGGCCTCCGCCTGCCAGCTTGCCGGCACGGCAAAGCTATAGCCGTTTTCGCTGCTGAGCTCCTGCGAGAGCGCCTCTGCCTTATCGCCGCCGCAGGCCGCAAACAGAGCGAGCGACAGCATCAGCAGCATTATCAGCAAATGCTTTTTCACAGTAGATCATCCTCCATCAAAATAGCGGTGGTCAGCGCGCTGTATACCGCATTGCGGCGCACCGCTTCCCTATCGCCGGTAAACTGGCACTGCCAGGACTGTGCGCCGGATGCCGTAGCCATGCCGATGTAGACCAGGCCGACCAGCGCCTCGCCGCCCGGGCCGGCATAGCCGGTGGTGGAAAGGGCGATATCGGCCTTGGCCAGCTCGCGCACGCCGGATGCCATCGCTTCTGCGACCGGGGCGCTGACGGCGGTATACTCGTCCAACAGCGGCTGCGGCACGGACAGCACCTGATTCTTCATCTCATCGCAATAGCTTACCACGCCTAAGCGGAAAACATCCGATGCGCCGGGGATGCCGGTAAGCACTTCTGCCAGCATACCGCCGGTGCAGGATTCGGCTACCGCCAGCTTCTTGCCCTTGCGGCGGCAAATATCCAGCAGCTCCCGCGCGGCAGCGATAATGCGTTCATCCATAGCTATCCCCTATTCTGCCAGCTGGCCGTACAGATCATAGGTATCGCAGGCAGTGATCTTCACCTGCACCATTTCGCCGGGCAGCAGATTGCGCTCGGCGGTGAAGTAAACTACGCCATCCACCTCCGGAGCCTGATAGCGGTTGCGGCCCACGTACAGCACTTCGCCATCCTGCTCCTGCGCTTCTTCGGCCAGCACTTCCATCACTGTGCCGACAAAGCGCTGCTGCGAGGTCTCGGTCACATCGGCGGCCTGCTCCATCAGCGCATCGCGGCGCTGTTCCGCCACCTCGGCCGGTACCTGATCGGCCATATCGAAGGCAGGCGTATCTTCTTCGAGGCTGTAGCAGAATACGCCCAGCCAGTCGAAGCGCATCCGTTCGAGGAAGTCCTGCGTCTTGGCAAAGGTTTCGTCCGTTTCGCCGGGGAAGCCGGTCATAATGGTGGTACGCAGCACCGCATCCGGCAGGTAGCGGCGGATATTGGCGACGGCGGCTTCGATCTCGGCGGTATTGCCGTGGCGATTCATCGCCTTTAAGATAGTATCTTCCCCATACTGGATGGGAATATCAATATAAGCGCAGATATTTTTGTGCGCGGCCATTACGGTGAGCAGCTTTTCATCCACGCGGGTCGGGTAGGCGTAAAGCAGGCGGATCCACTTGAAATCCATCTGCGCCAGCTTTTCCAGCAGTTCCGGCAGCGCGGAATGGCCGTAAATATCCATGCCGTAAGCGGTGACATCCTGCGCGATCACGTTCAGCTCCAGCACACCGCCGGCGAGCAGCTGCTCGGCTTCGGCGATGATATCTTCCTGCGGACGGCTGACCAGATCGCCACGCAGCTGCGGGATTAGGCAATAGGTGCAGCGGTTGTTGCAGCCTTCGGAGATCTTCAGGTAAGCGCTGTACGGAGGCGTGGAAAGGTCGCGCCACAGGTAGCGGTTCTGCGGCGCTTTGGCATCGGCGGGAGCTTCGAGATGCTCGGCGATCAGCTCGGCGATGCGGGTGTATTCGCGGCTGCCCAGCATGGCGTCGATCTCCGGCATCGCCTCTGCCATCTCATTCTGCCACTTTTCCGGCATACAGCCGGTGGCGATCAGCAATTGGCAGCGGCCTTCTTCTTTGCACTGCGCCAGGCGCAGGATGGAAGAGATGCTCTCTTTCTTGGCATCTTCGATAAAACCGCAGGTATTGATGATGATAACATCGGCATCCCACTCATTGCTGACGATGCGGTAGCCGTTGCGGCGCAGTACGCCGCTCATCAATTCGCTGTCTACCATATTCTTGGCGCAGCCCAGACCCAGTAAGTATACGTTAATGTTTTCCATACACACACCTCAAATTCAAATCTGCGTTTCGCTGTATTTTTCTCCGTACTGCTCCACAAAAGCTTCGTAGCTCATATGGATATCACGCGGCTTGGCGCCGTTGCTGGGGCCGACGATGCCCATCTCTTCCAGCGTATCCATGATGCGCGCCGCACGCGGGTTGCCGATGGAAAGGCGGCGCTGCAGGAAGGAGGTGGAGGCCTGTCCGGTGGTGAGGATCAGGCGGGCGGCATCGTAGATCATATCGTCCAGATCGCTGCCGCCGGATGCGGAAGAGCCGGCGCTGTCCACAGCAGTATTGGCAGCTTCCACCGCCGATTCGGAGAATTCCGCACGGCACTGACTGGCGCAGAATTCGACCAGATTCATCACATCACGCTCGCTGATATAGCAGCCCTGCACGCGCAGCGGCTTGTTGATACCAATGGGAGAATAGAGCATATCGCCGCGGCCGAGCAGCTTTTCCGCGCCGCTGGTATCGAGGATGGTGCGGCTATCCACCAGAGAGCTGACGGCAAAGGCAATGCGCGAAGGCAGATTGTTCTTGATCAGACCGGTGATGACGTCTACCGAGGGGCACTGGGTGGCGACCACCAGATGGATACCGGAGGCACGGGCCAGCTGCGCCAGACGGCAGATGGACTGCTCTACATCACCCTTGGCCACCATCATCAGATCGGCCAATTCGTCGATGACCACCACGATGCGGTACATCGGGCTTTCCGGGTGCTGCTTGTTGTACTGGATGAAGTCCTTGACGCGGGCGGCGGCAAACAGCGTATAGCGGTTTTCCATTTCGTTGACCACCCACTTCAGGGCATTGGCGGCCTTTTTGCTGTCGATGACTACCGGCGCCAGCAGATGCGGCAGGGAATTATAGTTATTCAGCTCGACCTTTTTCGGGTCGATGAGCAGGAATTTGACCTGATCGGGGCGGGCCTTGAAGAGGATGCTGCAGATGACGGTATTGATGCAGACGCTCTTACCGGAGCCGGTAGAGCCGGCGATCAGCAAGTGCGGCATTTTGGTCAGATCGGAGACGATGCATTCACCGGCGATATTCTTGCCCAGCGCCATAGAAAGCAGGCTGTCGCTGCTGCGGAAGGCATCGCTGTCGATGACTTCGCGCGCATAGACGGTATCGACGCTGCTGCGGGCCACCTCGATGCCGATGGCGCTTTTGCCGGGGATGGGCGCCTCAATGCGTACCGAACCGGCGGCCAGCGCCAGTGCGATATCATCGGCGAGGCTGGTGACGCGGGAGACCTTGACGCCGGGAGCGGGCTGCAGCTCATAGCGGGTGACAGCCGGGCCGGCGGTGACTTCTACCACCGAGGCGGCGACATTGAAGCTCTTGAGCGTGGATTCCAGCTTTTCTACGGATTCCGTCAGCTCGCGGTTCATACGGGCGCTGCGCAGGCGTACACCCTGCTCAAGGATAGACGGATCGGGCAGGCGGTATTCCGGCTGCGGCGGCGGTTCGGGAGCGGCGGGGGCTGCCGGTGCAGGCGCAGGCTTGGGCATCGGCGCGGGCGCAGGTGCGGGAGCAGGTTCCGGCTGCGGCGCAGGCTCTTCCTGCGGTGCGGGCTCATCCTGGGGCAGGTATTCGGCCAGCGGATTTTCCGGGTCGCGCAGCTTCTGCTCTTCGGCTGCCGCCTCTGCCATCAGCATCGACGGCGTGAAGGGCAGCGATTCTGCCACGGGAGTGGAAAAAGAAATATCCGGCAGATAGGTTTTGCTGAATTCATTATGCTGGGGTTTGATATCGCTGCCCGTGCTGACCGGGGTATGGATGCTGGGGGCAGCGGGGTTTTCCGGCATTGCGGGAGGCAGGTCGTCGAAGCCGTGGAAAATGGGTTTGGCGGCAGGCAGCTCCGGCTCGGGCAGCGGCGCGGGTTCGGGCTGCGGCTCCGCTTCCGGCTGCGGTGCGGGTGCGGGGGCAGCCTGCGGGATGGGAGCGGCAGCTGCGCCGTCGATCACCGGCAGCACCGGGGCGACCGTTTCGGCCGGCTTTTCGGCGGGTTTGGCCGGGCCGTCATAGGGCTGCTCGTCGGAAGACATCTTGTCGTAGACATTTTTGGCGCCGCTTTCCAGCAGGCCCAGCATGCCGCGCAGCGTGGTATTGGCAAACAGCAGCAGGCCGATCAGTTCCAGCGCGGCAAAGCTGATGACAGCGCCGGCTTTACCGAAGGCTTTGAGCACGATGAAGGCAAACAGCGCACCGATGACGCCGCCGCCGTGACCGGCTGCCGCGGCCAGATATTCGCTGAAGCCGAGCAGCGGCTGCTTGAGGTGCAGCAGCGCCAGGAAGGAGACCAGCAGCAGGCAGGCGCCGATGGTGCGGGGAATGCTGCCCAGATGGCTGTTGCGGTCGCACAGCAGCAGCGCGCCGTAGGCCAGCAGCACCAGCGGCAGGGCGATGGCAGCAGAGCCGCAGAGGAAGCGCATCAGCTTCAGCAGCATCATGCTCACATAGCCAAAGCCGGCGGCGTCGCTTTCCGGCGCGAACCAGTAGTTGACCAGCAGCAGCAGGCCCAGAGCCACCAGCAGGATGCCGTTGATCTCGCGGCGGCGAGCCAGCTCGGCGGGGCTGAGCTGCTTGGGCTTGGCAGCAGCGCGGGAAGACTTCTTCGGCGCGGCCTTGCTCTTGGTGCTTTTGCTGCTCTTGGCTTTGGCAGGAGCTTTTTTCTTATCTTTGTTGTCTTTGCTATCTCTGGCAGCCATATTCTACCTCTTTATTTTCAACAACCGCAGGTACGGGAAGCAGTAATACTAAGCATTGTGAAAATTAGCCGTTTTGGCGATAATTCTGTACCTTATATTGTACTACACCGCCGCCGCTAAAGCAAGAAAAAAGGCGCAGCAAAGCCGCGCCTTACAGGTATTTTTCAGTTATCTTTAGTCGTATTTTGACAAATGATGCTGCCTACTGCAAATCGGGGATCCAAAAAGTCCTGCGGATCGGATGACAGCAATGCGGAAAGCTCGTAGGCGCCGTCCGCGTTTTTGCGCGCCAGCACCTTGCGACCCAGATAATCCAGCTGTTCCAGCTGCGCGCTGTCGCCGGAGAGCAGCTCTTCCGGTACGATGCTCCAGATCACCGCGCCTCACCACCTTTGCTCCCCTGCCCTGCCGGCGGGCCGATCTGCTGCCGCAGGTAGGAGATGGCATCGGTCAGGCCGCCCACCGCGTCGATCAGCCCACATTCCACCGCCTGCTCGCCGACGACGATAGTGCCCACATCGCGCGCCATTTCGCCGGTGGTCATCATTAGGCGGCGGAAGTGCTCGGCATCGATCTGCGAATGGTTGCTGACGAAGTTGATGATGCGATCCTGCATCCGCTCCAGATAGTCGAAGCTCTGCTGCACGCCCACCACCAGCCCAGTGAGGCGGATGGGGTGGATGGTCATGGTGGCGGTGGGAGCGATAAAGGTTTTATCTGCCGCCACCGCGATGGGCACGCCGATGGAGTGGCCGCCGCCCAAAACCAGCGAGGCCGTGGGCTTGGAGAGCGAGGCGATCATTTCCGCTATCGCCAAGCCTGCCTCCACATCGCCGCCCACGGTGTTGAGTATCACCAGCAGGCCCTTGATATCGCTGCACTGCTCCACCGCCACCAGCTGCGGGATGATATGCTCGTACTTGGTGGCTTTGTTCTGCGCCGGTACTACCAGATGCCCCTCTACCTGCCCGATCACGGTGATAACGTGGATATCGCTAAGCGGGCGCGGCAGAGTGAGCTGGCCGAAGTCGTTCAGCGTTTCCGCCGTGCCGGCATCGGCGTTTTCCATCGGCGCTTCTTCCGGTATCATATCCGGATTCATTTCATTGCGTAAAAATGCCGCCGCTGGCAGCATAATAACACCTCCCCAGCGGCGGCAGTATCCTTTAGATCTCGTTGATCACCGGTACCACGATCGGGCGGCGACCGGTGCGTTTGGTGATATAGCGTTCCACACAAACGCGAACCTGTTGACGCAGATCGTTGACGTGGCAATCGCTGAGCTGATTGGGAGTAAGCACTTCCGCCACTTTTTCTTTGATCTCGTCAATAATATGCTCATATTCGCGTTCAAATATGAATCCGCGGGAGGTGATCTCCGGGCCGACCAGCAGCATCGGCTGCAGGCCGCCGCGGGTGAATACGGCGTTGACAATGATCATGCCGCCTTCGGCCAGCTGACGGCGGTCACGCAGCACGGAGGCGCCGATATCGCCCACGCCGAGGCCGTCGATCAGCACCTGACCGGCAGGAACGCTGCCGGAAACAGCGGCGTGCTTGCGGGAGATCTCCAGCACCTGACCCTTTTCCATCACGAAGGTGTTTTCGGCAGACATGCCCAGTTCCTGCGCCAGCATCACATGCTTGTACAGCATACGGTATTCGCCGTGCATCGGCATGAAGTATTTGGGCTTGGCCATATTCAGCAGCACGCGCAGCTCGTCGCGGCTGGCGTGGCCGGATACGTGGATACCGGCGGAGCGCTCGTAGATGACGGTAGCGCCCTGACGGTAGAGATTGTCGATGGTGCGGCCAACCAGGCGTTCGTTGCCGGGGATGGGCGTGGCGGAGATGATGACCGTATCGCCGGGCATGATCTTCACCTGACGGTGTTCGCCGGCGGCCATGCGGGTCAGCGCGGAAAGCGGCTCGCCCTGAGAGCCGGTGGTGAGGATGAGGATGCGGCTATCCGGGTAGTCGTTGATATCGTCGATATCGATCTGGGTGCCGGGCGGCATTTTGAGATATCCCAGCTCCATAGCGATGGAAGATACCGTCTGCATGCCGCGGCCGACGATGGCCACTTTGCGCCCGCTATTGTAGGCAGACCAGATGGCCTGCTGCAGGCGATGTACGTTAGATGCGAAGGTGGTGACGATGATGCGGCCCGCCGCCTTGGCAAACAGCTTGTCGAAGGTGTAGCCGACCGTCTTTTCGCTGGGCGTGAAGCCGTCGCGCTCGGCATTGGTGCTGTCGGCCAGCAGCAGCAGCACGCCCTTTTCGCCTAATGCGGAGATGCGTCCGAAATCGGTCAGCTCGCCATCGATGGGCGACATATCCATCTTGAAGTCGCTGATCACCAGTACCGTGCCGACGGGAGTGTGGATGGCAAGGCCGACGGAATCCGGGATGCTGTGGGTGACGCGGATAAATTCCACGCGGAACACGCCGGCATCCACCACATCACGCGGCTTGACGACATGAGCATCCATAGGCACGCGATGCTCGGCCAGCTTGGCCTTGAGCAGGCCGAGGGTGAGCGACGTGCCGTATACCGGGGCTTTGAGGTCGCGCAGGGCATAGGGCATACCGCCGATATGGTCCTCGTGGCCGTGGGTGAGGAAGAAGCCGCGGATAATATCTTTCTTTTCGCTCAGATAGCTGTAATCGGGGATGACCAGATCTACGCCGGGCAGGTCTTCGCCGGGGAACATTACGCCGCAGTCGATGATGATGATATCGTCACCGTATTCGAGCACGGTCATGTTTTTGCCGACTTCGCCCAGGCCGCCCAGAGAGATGACGCGCAGCTTGGGGCCTTCGTGTCCGCTCTTCTTGCCGCCCTTGGCTTTAGGCGCTTTGGCAGCTTTTTCGGCCGGTTTTTCCAGCAGGTCTACCGGCGGCGGGGTGGGTTCTACGGTTTTCTGCTTGCCCTTGGCCGGTTTTTCCTTGGTTTTCTTTTCCGCCTTTTTATCGGCAGGCCTCTTTTCCGTTTTGGCAGCCTTCTTGGCCGGCTTTTTGGCGGTGGTTTCTGCAGCGGCAGCTTCTGCCGCTTTCTTTTTGCCCTTGGCCTTGGCGGGCTTGGCGGGGGCGATCTCTTCCGCCACCTCTACTGCAGCCGTTGCAGCGGCAGCTTCCGCTTCGGCGGCCTTTTTGCGGCGGCGCTGCCAGAAGCTGCTTTTTTTCTTTTCTTTTACTTCTTCGGTTTGAGCAGGGGTTTGTTTGTTTTCTTCTGCCATAGTTTCTCCTTTTCTGTGCATCACAAAAACGGGAATATATCCCTTTGATTTCAGTGCATTATTTTTAACACAAGCTTGTCCACTTGTGTTTAGCTGCGTTTTTAAGTTTTATCTATGATTGCAGGGGTGGCCGCACGGCGGCGACACACCCCCATAGCTTCTGCTTTAAGTGTATGCCGTTTATTGGCAAATAATACTGAATAAAAGTTAAATCAAATTATATTTATCCAGCAGGGCGTCGATTTCCTGCTTTTGCGCCGCATTTAAGCTGACCAGCGGCAGGCGGCAGCCGCCTACATCCATACCGATGCGGTTGAGCGCATATTTGAGCGGTATGGGATTGGCGCAGATGAACAACTTTTTGAACATATCGGCAAGATGGCGATGCAGCTGCGCCGCCGCACCGAATTCGCCGCCGAGGCACAGGTCTACCATCTCGCGGATCTCGCGGCCCACCAGATGCGAGGCCACGCTGACCACGCCGCTGCCGCCCAGCGCCAGCAACGGCAGCGTATCGCCGTCATTGCCGGAATAGAGGCGGAAGGCGGGCGGGGTAAGATCGCGGATGCGGCTGGCCTGCTCCAGATTGCCGGAGGCTTCTTTTACCGCCGCGATATGCGGGAATTCTTCAGCCAGCCGCGCCACCGTAGCAGCTTCAAGATTGCAGGCGGTGCGGCCGGGCACATTGTAGAGCATCAGCGGCAGCTCCACCGCGCGGGCGATGGCGGCATAATGCTGATACAGCCCTTCCTGCGGCGGCTTATTGTAGCAGGGGGTGACCAGCAGCAGCGCATCGGCGCCCAGCTCGGCGGCGCGGCAGCTCAACGCTACCGAGGCCGCAGTATCATTGGAAGAGGTGCCGGCGATAACTATGCCATGGCCGGCGGCCGCGTCTTTGACAGCGCTCAGGAGGCGCAGCTTTTCTTCCGTGTTCAGCGTGGGGCTTTCGCCGGTGGTGCCGCAGACGACCACAGCATCCGAGCCATGCTCGAACAGATACTCGGCAAGATGCGCGGCCTGGCTGTAGTTAACGGCGCCATCGGCATACATAGGGGTGACCATGGCGGTGACAACACGACCAAAATCCATATCAGGACCTCCGTTTTCCGTCACACGCTCCCGGAACACCTAAGCTTATGGAAATACTTTAGACCAGCTCTTCTTTGACCAGCAATTCGGCGATCTGCACGGCATTGGTGGCAGCGCCCTTGCGGATCTGGTCGGCAACTACCCACAGGCAGAGGCCGTTATCGCAGGAGATATCTTCACGCACGCGGCCCACATATACCAGATCGGTATCGCTGGAAAGCAGCGGCATCGGGTAGACCTTGTTGGCGATATCGTCCTGCAGGACAACGCCGGGAGCATTCTTCAGTATCTCTTTGGCTTCCGCGGCGGTGAGTTTGCGTTCCGTTTCAATGCTTACTGCTTCGGAATGGCTGCGGTAAACAGGTACACGCACCGCGGTGGCACTTACTCTGATCTCATTATCATGGAACATTTTCTGCGTTTCCCAGTGCATCTTCATTTCTTCCTTGGTATAGTCATTATCCTGGAAGACGTCGATATGCGGGATCACATTGAAGGCCAGCTGATGGGCAAAGGCGCTGGGAGTGATCTCGGCATTGGGGTCGGCAGCAAGAATTTGCGCCTGATCGCGCAGTTCGTTCAGGCCCTCCACACCGGCGCCGGATGCGGCCTGGTAGGTGGAAACGACGATGCGCTTGATCTTGGCGGCATCGTGCAGGGGCTTCAGGGCGACCACCATCTGGATGGTGGAGCAGTTGGGATTGGCGATAATGCCTTTATGCCAGCGTACATCTTCCGGGTTTACTTCCGGCACGACGAGCGGCACTTCGGGGTCATAGCGGAAGCTGCTGCTGTTATCGATGACCACGGCGCCGGCATTTACGGCGGCTGCAGCATACATTTTGCTGGCAGCGCCGCCGGCAAAGAGGGCGATATCGATACCGGCAAAAGAATCTTCCGTAGTTTCATCTACCACGTAATCCGTACCGCAGTAGCTGATGACCTTACCTTTGGAGCGGGCGGAGGCCAGCAGGCGCAGCTCACCGATGGGGAAATTGCGTTCGGCCAGGCAGGTAAGCAGCTGCTGACCGACTGCACCGGTAGCGCCAACGATTGCAACATTGTACATTTTCATAGAAAATACCTCCACTCACAGCAAAGTTTAATTGATGTATTATATCACTTTATCCCCTGCTTGGCAACAGTTTATCTTTGTATCAAGAGCGGCTGATGCTGCTGCCCTGCCAGCGCCGCTGCGGCTGCGGCGGGCAGATAGGCAAAATCCGCCACCAGCGAGTTGGGCTTCTTCGCCGCATCATCCTGCCCGAAGGGGATGAAGTAGTACTGCTTGCGCTCCAGCAGCCGCGCGATATTGGCCGCCGAATTGGAAAGGCCGTCATTGGTGGAGATGCCGATCAGCACCGGGCCGCCGTTACGCAGGTGGCTTTTGGCGGCCATGGTCACCGCGTCGTCATTGACGCCGTGCGCCAGCTTAGCCAGCGTATTGCTGGTGCACGGCGCGATGATCAGCAGATCGATCAGCCGCTTCGGGCCGATGGGCTCTGCCGCCACCACGCTGCCGATGATATCATCTGCCCCGCTGGCGATAAGCAGCTCTTCCCGCCAATGCGCCGCCGTGCCGAAGCGGCTGTCCGTAGCCTGCACCGCTGCCGATGCGATGGGCAGCACTTCCGCACCTAAGTTCTTCAGCTCGCGCATCGCCGCCACCGCCTGTTCCAGCGTGCAGAAGGAGCCGGTCACGGCAAAGCCGATGCGTTTGCCCTGCAAATCAATATCCTGCATCACATATCCTCCTCATATCTCTTCCTGTTCCAGATGCCGCACAAACAGTTCTGCCAGCGCCGCGCCCATGGCCTGCGGTGCATATTTGCCGGGCAGGCCCAGCTCCAGCAGCGCCTTTTTGCCCAGGCGCTCCGCCGCGGCGAAATCCGTACCGCCGGGGCGCGAGGCCAAATCTACTATCAGCGCGCTCCCGCGCAGGCGGCGCAGCTCTGCTTCGCCCAGCATCGGCGCGGGCACGGTGTTGTAGATGAGGTCGTATTCCGCCAGCCGGTCGCGCCAGCTGAGCCACGGCACAATGGCCGCCCCGGCTGCCTCTGCCGCCGCAAGCCGCGCCTCGCTGCGGTTGGTCGCCTCCACATCCGCGCCCAGGGCCGTCAGCACCGCTATCAGCTCCAGCCCCAGCGCGCCGCAGCCCAGTACCAGCACGCGGCTGCCCTGCACCATACCAGGATGCTGCCGCACGGTGATAGCCAGCGCCGCTTCCGCCGTGGCGCGGGAGCTTAGCTGCAGCAGCCCCGCATCTGCCGCCACCGCCGCGATACGCAGCCGATGCTCTGCGGCCAGCTGGCGCAGATAGGGCGTCTCCCGCCCGGTGAGCAGCAGCGCGCCCGCCGCCAAGTGCCACTCCTCGGCGCTGAGCACCAGCTCTGCGCCCTCAGCATTGTAGATACGCTCGTTGAGCAGCGGTATCTGCGGCAGTATCAGCGCACCTGCATGCTCCAGCGCTTCCGCAGCCGTGGCGGCATAGCGTACACCTGCGGCCAGGGCCGTCTGCGGGCGGCCGTAGCAATAAACGCGGTAGCCTGCCGCAGCCAGCCGCGCTGCCGCTACCTGTTCCCGCTCATCACCGCCGATGACGGCGATGCGGCGGCTGTTTTCGTCAAATATACTGATATTCTCCGCCTCCTTTCTCGCCTTAAGATATGCGGCCGTGACATCAATAGTGCCTGGGCAACAAAAAAGGACAGCAACCATGTGCTGTCCTTTTACTCACATATTTTGTCTAAATATTTTGTTCGGGCATAGAGCCGATATCCACCACCACTACTTCGCTGCCGATCTTTTTCACTACCGACCACGGCACAGCCGCCTGCTGGCGCGCCGCACCGAACCAGCCACCGCGCAGCGGCGGCAGCAGCAGCTCCACGATCTGCCCCTGCTCCTCGTCGATCAGCAGATCGGATTCGCCGGCGGTGCCCATATAGTCGCCATCGAAGATATTGATGATGCGTTTGTTGGCAAATTCACTTAGCAGCATACGCTCCCCTCCTTTATTGGGAAGATATGCGTGAGCTTGCCTGCTTATGCCTTGATGCCGCTGTGGCCGAAGCCGCCGGCGCCGCGCTCGGTGTCGCCAAGCTCATCCGCCACCACCAGCTCTACCTGCGGCAGCGCGCAAATCACCATCTGCGCGATACGCATACCGCGCTCAACGGTGAACGGTTCGCTGCCGTGGTTGATGAGGATAGCGCCCACCTCGCCGCGATAATCGGCATCGATGGTGCCGGGGGAATTGAGCAGCGTCAGTCCGTGCTTTAAGGCCAGACCGCTGCGCGGGCGCATCTGCGCCTCATAGCCGGGCGGCAGCTCCAGCGAGAAGCCGCAGGGGATGAGCCGACGCTCGCCCGGCTGCAGCACTACCGCCGCATCCACCGCAGCAGCTACATCCATACCGGCCGCCTGCGCGCTCTGATAAGCGGGCAGGGGCAGTTCGCCCAGGTTTGCCAGGGGTTTAATCTTAACCGTGACCATAGTATCACCTCTTAAAACAGCTGTTTCACATCCAGCTGCGGATCTTCTGCGCCTACTACGGAGAGCAGCAGCTCGCCCGGTCTGAAAATGCGGCGGGCCGCTTTCATCACATCTTCGGCAGTCAGGGCATCCAGCGCGGCGGCCGCTTCATCCACGGTGCGTACGCGACCTAAGGTGAGCATGCTCTTGCCCAGACGGTTCATCACGCTGCCGCTGTTTTCCATACCCAGCAGCAGCGAGCCTTTCAGCTGCTGGCGGGAAGAGTGGAGTTCTTTTTCATCCACGCCGTTGTGCAGGATATCGTTGATCTGCTCCAGCACCACGTCGATCAGCTGGCGGGTGTTTTCCGGGCGGGTAGAAGCATAGGTCATCTGGTAGCCGCAGGGGCGGTAATGCAGCGGGTAGGAGTATACGGAATAGCAAAGGCCGCGCTTTTCGCGTACTTCCTGGAAGAGACGGCTGCTGGCGCCGCCGCCCAACAGATTGGTCAGCAGCTGCACGGCATAGAAGTCGTCATCGCGGCAATCCACCCCGGCAAAGCCGAGGCAGATGTGGTTCTGCTCGATATCCTTGTAGGTGTAGCCGTAACCGCCCTTGGCAGCGGTAACCAGCTGCGGCGGCTGCAGCACGGCTTCCGCACCGGCCCTGAAGCCGGCAAACAGGGCTTCCGCGGCTTCCTGCACCTGCTCGGCGCTGACATTGCCGGTGACGGTGAGCACGCTGTTCTGCGGCGTGTACTGGCGGCGCTGATAGGCGCGCAGCTGGTCGGCGGTCATAGCGCTGACCGTTTCCACGCTGCCGATGACCGGGCGACCGTAGCTCTGCTGCGGCCACAGCAGGGCGGTGAACTGCTCGCTGACCACGTCTTCCGGGTCATCTTCGCCCATTTTGATCTCTTCGATGATAACATTCTTTTCGCGGGCAAATTCTTCCGCATCGAAGAGAGAATTGAGGTAGATATCTGCCAAAAGCTCCAGCGCCAGACGGAAATCTTCATCCAGGCAGCGGGTGTAGAAGCAGGTCATTTCTTTGGAAGTAAAGGCATTCATCATGCCGCCCACCGATTCCATGGCGGAAGCGATGGTACGGGCATCACGCGTGGGAGTGCCTTTGAACAGCATATGTTCGATGAAGTGGGATGCACCGGCCAGTTGGTCGGTCTCGGCGGCAGAGCCGCTGTCTACCCACAGGCCGCAGGCCACGGAGCGCAGATACGGCATCGGTTCTACCAAAACGCGCATACCGCAGGAAAGAGTAAAGCTGTTGGTCATATAGTCCTCCGGAAAATAGTTGTCGCACAAATATTTAGCTAAGATTCGCCGTGCGACAAATAAATCCTTTATCCGCGCCGAATTACGGCCCGGCCACCAACAGCGGCACGCTGATGAGCGGCGTACCGTCCTGCGCCAGCACCTCCGCCACCCCGGCGGCATCTCCCGGCTGCGGGTCGGCAGGCAGGCAGATCGACCAGCGGAGGCGTGGCTGTTCGTCCCGCGCACAGCAGACGGCGGCAGCCGAGGCGGCCTGCAGGCGCAGCATACTGCCCTGATGCGGTACAGCAGCCACCGTATCGCCCGCCGCGAACAGCTGCAGGCTGCGATAGTTTTCCGCGCCCCAGTTCAGCAGCGCCATACTGTCTCCGTAGCGGTCGGCGCTGTGGAAGACTACGGAGATGAGGCGCGAATCCGCATCCTCCCGCGCAGCCACCAGGCAGTTGCCGGCGGCATTGGTAGTGCCGGTCTTGACGCCGATGATGGCGTCGTCGCGCCACAGCAGCTTGTTGGTATTGGTGAGCGAGCGGGCGCTGCCGCCGCTGCCGATATCGGCATAACGCGTGCCGACGATCTGCGCGAACTCCGCATCGGCCAGCGCATAGCGGGTGACGGCGGCAAGATCGGCAGCGCTGATCACATGGTCTTCTGCCGGCAGGCCGTTGGTATTTTGATAATTGGCAGTAAAAGCGCCCAGCGTCTGTGCCTTGATATTCAGCCAATGCACGAACAGCGGCTCTGTGCCCGCTATCTGCTCACCGATGGCATAGCAGGCATCATTGCCGCTACGCAGCAGTGCGCCGTAGAGCAGGTCCTGCAGGGTCAGGCTCTCCCCTGCCCTGAGATAGATGCTCGATTCACCGACCGCCGCGGCTTTGGCGCTGATAACGGTTTCTTCCGTCATTTCCGCCATATCCAGAGCCAGTATCGCTGTCAGCACCTTGCAGGTAGAGGCGGGCGGCAGCGGCGCTTCGCCGTTTTTGCTCCACAGCACCTGCCCGCTCACCGCATCCATCAGTACCGCCGCATCGGCTGTTACCTGAGGCTGAGCGGCGGCCGGGGCGGCCAGCAGCAGCCACAGCGCTATGCTACAAAGAAAGGTTTTCCGCCACGGTAACAAATTGGTAGCCCTCCGCCTGAATATTATCGATAAGCTGCGGCAGCGCCGCCAGCGTCTGCTCGGTGGGATGCGAGAGGATGATGGCGCCGGGATGCAGCTTGTTCATCACCCGCTGCACTATCACCTCGGGCTGCGGCTTCTGCCAGTCGATGGTGTCGATGCTCCACAGCACGGTGAGGTAGCCCAGCTCTTCCGCCGCCTGCAGCACCTGCGGCTCCCGCTCGCCGGAGGGCGGCGCATAGAGCAGCGTGGTGCAGCCGCAGGCCTCGCGTATCGCCTCTTCGGTACGCAGTATCTCATCTTTGTTGCCCGCCACATCCAGCGAATTGGGGCTGGTGTGGGAATAGGCGTGATTACCTATCTCGTGTCCGGCGGCGGCCATTTCCGCCAGCAGCTCCGGATGCTCTTTGGCCCAGCGGCCGGTGACGAAGAAGGTCACCCGCACCTGCTTTTCCCGAAACAGCTGCAGCATATCCGGTATATATTCTTCGCCCCAATCGACATTGACGGTAAGCGACAGGCAGTTCACCGCACCGCTGCCCTGATAATACGGCTCTGCCAGCACCGCTGCCGCCCGCTGCGTGCCCAAAGAATAGCTGAAGCATAATACCGGCAGCAGCAAAGCCAGCAGCAGCGAGCGCAGTTCCCGCTTCTGCAGATAAAAAATACGCACATTACCACCTCCTGCTGCACAGAATATGATACAAGCCACCCAAACATACCTGGCGGCAGGCATAATAAAACAACCCCGAAAAATCGGGGTTGTAAGGCAATTTTATTTCGCGGCTACAAGATCGTCGAACGCAGCTTTTTTGCCGTTTAGATACGGTATTTTTAGCTGTGCGGGCTTAGCGGATCAGCTTGTTCACGTCTTCGTTGCGGCCCATGATCATCAGGTGCTCATCGGCATTGAAGACATAGTCCGCGCCGGGCATGAAGACGCTGCCGTCGCTGCGTTTGCCGGCCAGTACGCTGATGCCGAACTGGCTGCGTACATTCAGCTCGATGATGCTCTTGCCCTGCCAATCGGCGGGAGCGGATACTTCGAGGATAGAATGGTCGGCATCCAGCACGATGAAATCGAAGACGCTGTCGTGGCTCAGCGAGAAAGAGAGGCTCTCGGCCATATCCATTTCCGGGAAGACGACTTCATCCGCGCCGTTTTTGAGCAGGAATTTAGCCTGTACTTCCGTGCTGGCCAGGCTGACGATGCGCTTGGCGCCCAGCTCTTTCAGCAGATCGGTGACCTGCAGGCTGCTTTGGAAATTATCCTTGATGCAGACCATGCAGACATCGAAGCTCTCTACGCCGAAGGTTCCCAGCACTTCACGCTTGGTGCAGTCGCCGATACGGGCGCGGTCTACCAGCGGCAGCAGGTCGGAAAGCTTGCTTTCTTCCACATCCACCACCATGATGGCGTTATTCAGTTTGGCCAGCTTCTGGCACATAAAATGGCCAAAGCCGCCGGCGCCGATAATCAAAAAGGATTTCATAAGCAGCCTCCTTAACCGAAACTGATCTTTTCGACCGGATTATTGACTAACGGGGGAGTTTTGGTATCTACCAAAGCGGCGGCGAACACTATATTGCCCACACGACCACAATAGAACAGCGACGCCATCAGCAGCTGCCCCCACCAGGGCAGCGTAGTGCAGACGCCGAAGGTAAGGCCGGTAGTGGTCAGGGCGGAAAAGGATTCAAACAGCGCCATTTCCACATCCACATGGGGCAGGATGCACAGCAGCATCGCCGCGCCGAGGCCGATCATCATATTGAACATCAGCATAGCGCAGCTGCGGGGCAATGCATCCGCTTCCAGACGGCGGCCGAACAGCTGAGCGGAACGGCGGCCGCGCAGCATAGACCAGCTGCCGACCAGCAGCACTGCCAAGGTGGTGGTTTTGATACCGCCGGCCATAGAACCGGGGCTGCCGCCGATGAACATCAGGATAATGGTGATCAGGCGGCCGGAAGAAGACATCTCGGAAAGCGGCAGCACCTGAAAACCGGTGGTACGCACCGATGCCGTGGTGAAGGCCGCCGTGAGCAGGCGCTGCGGCAGCGGCATGCCGGCAGCGGACGCCGACGCTTCGAAGACGAAGTAGGCGAAGAAGCCGACCGCCAGCAGCACAGAGGACATAGTCAGCGCCAGCTTGCTGTGCAGGTGATACTTCTTGAAATCACCGCGGTAACGCAGCACATCATCCCAGATGATGAAGCCGAAGCCGCCGACCAGCGTCAGCAGCATGATAGTGATGACAGGCAGCGGATCTGCAGCCAGCAGCAGCAGCGAGCTATCCGGAGCGAAGTAGCCGGTCAGGTCGAAGCCGGCATTGCAGAAGGCAGAAACGGAGTGGAACAGGCCGAACCACAGCCCGCGCGCCCAACCGACCCGGGGCACGAAGTAGATGCTCAGCAGCAGCGCGCCGACTGCTTCTGCAACCAGAGTCACGCTCACGATCATGTGCGTCATATTGAGGATGCCGCCCAGCTGATTGAGGCTGAGGGATTCCGTAAGTACGGCGCGCTCGCGCAGGCCAATCTTGCGGCGCATCAGCATCAGTATCTGCGTGGCGATGGTCATAAAGCCGAGGCCGCCGATCTGGATCAGCAGCAGAATCACCAGCTGACCGAGGGGGCTCCACTGCGTCCACGTATCTACCAGCGTGATGCCGGTAAGGCAGACGGCAGAGGCAGAGGTGAACAGCGCCAGCACCGGCCCTGCCGCCCCGCTGCGGCTGGCAAAAGGCAGCATCAGCAGCAGCGCGCCGACAACAATGAGCGCGAGGTAGCCGCCGCCGATCACCTGCGTATGGGAAAGTTTGATTCTGGTCTTTTTTGCATCTAAACTTCACAACAAAGGTCAAATAAATTTGGCGGTGCATGTTTAATGCACCGCCATTAAGCAATTTCTTATTCTTCAGAGGTACCCATATCAAGGCCCAGTTCCTGCATGGCTTTCTTGCGGGAAAGCTTTACTTTACCGGTGGCCTGGTCTACGGCGATGCACTTGACCCACATTTCATCGCCTTCGCGGCAAACGTCTTCCACTTTTTCGACGCGCTTGTTGGCCAGTTCGGAGATGTGTACCATACCGTCGCGGCCGCTGTTGCCCATTACGCCGGGCAGGATCTCAACAAAAGCGCCGAAGTCCATGATCTTGACGACTTTGCCCTTGTAGAGCTTGCCGACTTCCGGTTCGGCAACGATGCCGTTGATGATATCGCGGGCCATTTCGCCCTTGGCGGCATCAACGCTGGCGATGAAGATACGGCCGTCTTCTTCGACATCGATCTGAGCGCCGGTCTCTTCAACGATCTTCTTGATGACTTTACCGCCGGAACCGATGACTTCGCGGATCTTATCCGGATGGATCTTGATGGTGATGATGCGAGGAGCGTACTGGGACATTTCTTCACGCGGCTTGTCGATGGCTTCCAGCATTTTGCCCATGATGAACATGCGGCCTTCGCGGGCCTGAGCCAGAGCGCGGGTGAGGATCTCGCGGTCGATACCGGCGATCTTGATATCCATCTGGATAGCGGTCACGCCGTCTTTGGTACCGGCTACCTTGAAGTCCATATCGCCCAGGAAGTCTTCCATACCCTGAATGTCGGTGAGGATGGTGATATCATCGCCGTCCTTGATCAGACCCATGGCGCAGCCGGCAACGGGAGCTTTGATCGGTACACCGGCGTCCATCAGAGCCAGAGAGGAAGCGCAGACAGAGCCCATGGAGGTGGAGCCGTTGGATTCAACAGCTTCGGATACCAGACGCAGGGCATAGGGGAATTCTTCTTCGGAAGGAATTACCGCCAGCAGGGCGCGTTCAGCCAGAGCGCCGTGGCCGATCTCACGACGGCCGGGGCCACGCATCGGCTTGGTTTCGCCAACGCTGTACGGAGGCATATTGTAGTGGTGGATATAACGCTTGGAATCTTCTACGCCAAGGCCGTCCAGCATCTGCATTTCGCTGACCATGCCGAGGGTGAGAGCGTTGAGGATCTGAGTCTGACCGCGGGTGAAGAGAGCGGAACCGTGGGTACGGGCCAGTACGCCGACTTCGCAGGTAACGGGGCGAACTTCGTCGGTCTTGCGGCCGTCGATGCGGACCTTATCTTTGGCGATGAGGCGGCGCATGGTTTCTTTTTCGATGGTGTAGATAACATCACCGATAACGTTCTGCTGTTCCGGGAACTGTTCGGCAAGAGCTTCCTGAACTTCGGTATTGAGGGCGGAGATCATATCTTCGCGTTCTTCTTTGCCGATGCGTTCGGTGCAGCACTTATACATCAGATCGCGCATTTTGCCTTCGGTGATATTGCGAACGGCGGCTTCCAGTTCGGGATCGACCGGTTCTTTGACGAAGACATATTTTTCCTTAGCCAGGCCCATTTCCAGAGCTTCGGCGCGGAATTCTTCGATGAAGGCAACGATCTTTTTGATTTCTTCGTGGGCAAACATGATGCCCTCTAAGATGACGTCTTCCGGAACTTCCTTGGCGCCGGCTTCAACCATCATAACGGCGTCTTTGGTACCGGCAACGGCCAGATGCATCAGGCTGACTTCGGCCTGGGCAACAGTGGGGTTGACGATGTATTCGCCATCGATGAGACCGATGATAACACCGGCGATGGGGCCATTGAAGGGGATCTTGGAAATATGAACGGCAGCGGAAGCGCCGATCATGGCGGTGATATCGGGAGCATTGTCCTGTTCTACGCTCATAACGGTGGCAACTACCTGAACATCGTTACGCATAGCTTTGGGGAACAGGGGGCGCAGCGGACGGTCGATGATACGGGAAGAGAGGATGGCCTTTTCGCTGGGACGGCCTTCGCGCTTGACGAAGCTGCCGGGGATCTTGCCTACGGCGTACATCTTTTCTTCGTATTCAACGGAGAGCGGGAAGAAATCCACGCCGGCGCGGGGATTGTCGCTCATGGTAGCGGTGGCGAGTACCTGAGTATCGCCATAGCTGGTGAAAACAGCACCGCCGGCCTGTTTGGCCAGACGACCGGTTTCCAGAGTCAGCGTACGGCCGCCGACTTGCATGCTTTTTCTTAATACAGTCATTTTCTTACCTCCAAAAATCTAGTACGGTTATTCATAAACTCTTCCATATTCGCTTCAAATTATAATTTCTCCTGCTAGAGTGTAATCCATAATCAAATTTTTTTGCAAAAATTTGCCATTTTCGGGCAAAATTTTTATCTGACCGGCCAAATTGACATCTCCCCTGCCCTACAGCAGAAAAAAGCGCCCCATGCCGGAGGAGAAATGGCACAGGGCGCAGCGAAAATGGCAGATTCGGAATTACCACCACTTGATCTGGTCGGTGATGTAGTTGCGGTATTCGATAAATTTGGGATCGGTGATATCGCGCGGATGCGGCAGGTCGATAATGACCTCTTCTTTGATGCCGGCCGGCTTGTTGGAAAGGATCAGCACGCGTTCGGCCAGATACACCGCTTCTTCGATATTGTGGGTGATGAAGACTACCGTGCTGCCCAGCTCTTTCCACAGGCGGATAACTTCATCTTCCAGATAGTAGCGCATCTTGATGTCCATCTGGCCGTAGGGCTCATCCATCAGCAGCAGGTCGGGCTGCATGGCAAAGGAGCGGCCGATGATGACACGCTGGGCGGTGCTGACGGAGAGATCCTTGGGGTAGGCTTTGCGTACATCACGCAGACCCATCAGGTCGAGGATGCGGTCGACGCGGCGCTCGATCTCATCTTTCGGCACGCGCTTTACTTCCAGACCGCAGGCGATGTTCTTTTCTACCGTGGCCCAGGGGAAAATGGACGGTTCCTGGAAGACGAAGGACAGGTTGTGCTTCTTGGGGTCGGCAGATTCGCCGTTGATCAGCAGGTCGCCGCTGGTCGGCTCCAGAATGCGTGTCAGACAGTTCAAAAAGGTGGTTTTACCGCAGCCGGTAGGGCCGACAACGCACACAAATTCGTTCTGGCGAATATTGAAGTTGAGATTATCCAGTACCAGCAGATCGCCAAAGCTCTTGGTCAGATTCTTCACTTCGACCTTGATCGGTCTGGTATCGATGTTCTTTTCTGCGATGTTTTCCATAATTTGCTCCTTACGGGCTTACTTACGGGTTTGCTTATTGACTTACATAGAAAGGTCGGTCTGATCGGAGATCTTGCTGCGGATCTCGAGGAATTCGCGGCTGACGATATCGCGCGGCTTGGCCAGCGCGCTCATATCGAAAATCTCTTTTACCGTAGCGGGGCAGCTGCTGAGCAGGATGATGCGGTCGCCCAGATAGCAAGCTTCTTCGATGTTATTGGTAACGAAGATGACGGTGCGCTTTTCTTCCTGCCAGATACGCAGGATCTCCTGCTGCATCAGGTAGCGGGTCTGCGCGTCCAGCTGGCCGAACGGCTCGTCCATGATCAGGATCTCCGGATGCACGGAATAGGCGCGGGCGATGCCGACGCGCTGCTTCATACCGCCGGAAAGCTGATGCGGATAGGCATTCTCAAAACCGGTAAGGCCGACCAGATCGATATAATGCTGGGCGACCTCGCGGCGCTGCTTTTTATCCATGCCGCGGAACTTCAACGGCAGCTCCACGTTTTCCATAACCGTCTTGAAGGGCATCAGCGACAGCAGCTGGAAGACCATCGACATTTCTTCGTTGACGCCGTTGATCTCCTGACCCTTGTAGAGCACGCGGCCGCCGCTCTTTTCTTCCAGGCCGGCCAGAATGTTCAGCAGTACGGTCTTGCCGCAGTGGCCGGGGCCCAGCAGTACCAGAAATTCGCCTTCATGTACATCAAAGCTGACATCGTCGATGGCGGTAAAGTAGCCCTTGTTGTTATAGAAGGTTTTGCTGATGTGTTCAACTTCCAGACACTTCTTTAATGCATCCACGGGCACACCACCTTTTCCAGCTTGATCAGGGTGAACGAGAGAATAGCGCCGATGATGGCGATAACGCTGATGGAGATGAGTACCAGCGCCATATCATTGCCCATCCAGCCGCGCATTACCAGCGCACCGACGCCGCGGTCCGCAGCCAGCATTTCGGCAGCCAGTACTACCGTCCAGCCGGTGGATACGGAGGTACGCAGACCGGCAAAGATAGAGGGGATGGCGCTGGGGAGGACAACTTCTTTGAGCATCTGGAAGCGGCTGGCGCCGAAAGCGCGAGCTACATCCGTATATTGTTTCTCGACATACATTACGCCGGAGCGGGTATTGACTACTACCGGGATAACGCTGCCGATGAATACGATCAATTCTTTGGGGAATTCGCCGACGCCGAACCACATGATGACGATGGGGATCCAGGCGATGGGCGGAATGGGGCGGAACAGTTCGAAAATAGTGCCGAAAATGGCATTGAGGGTACGGCTCCAGCCGATGGAGAAGCCGAACAGGATACCCAGCACCCAGGCAAAGCCCATGGCGATGAGTACGCGGCGCAGCGATGCGATGACATGCGCCGTCAGCGGTACGCCCTTGATGGGCGTGGTGAACAGTTTGACAAAGCGCTCGCCGATCTGATCAAAAGACGGCAGCAGCAGCGGATTGGCCAGCGCCACCGCACGGTAGGCAGCCAGCAGCAGAATAACGGAACTTACGGAAAGCACCATCATCAATAAGCGATAGAGGATGCTCTTTTTTTTGTTGGCAGTGAACATAAAGCAGCCTCCTTATCGCATTTCTTTCCATTTGAGGGTGTGCGCTTCCAGAGTATTGAGCAGCGCGGAAAGAGTAGCACCCAAAGCGGCGATGGTGACCATCGCCAGTACCACGATGCGGGCATCGCCCACGCCGCGGCCTACCTGCAGCATATAGCCGAGGCCGGCTTTGGCAGCCAGCATTTCGGCAGCGACCAGCGTGGACCAGGCAGAGCCGATGGAAACGCGCAGGCCGGTGAATACCATCGGCATAGCAGAGGGCACGCCGACTTTGAAGAAAGTTTCCCAGGTGCCGGCGCCGAAGGTCTTCATCAGGTTGATATGAGTACGGCTGGTCAGCTTGATGCCGGCATAGGAGTTGATAACGCAGGATACGAATACGGTGAGGAAAATAATCGTGGCCTTGGCCTTGAGGCCGATGCCGAGGAATACTACTACGACCGGGATCCAGGCGATGGGCGGAACGGGACGCAGCAGCTCAAATAACGGGCGCACGAAGCTGTCGAAAGGTTCGAACCAGCCCATCAGCAGGCCCAGCGGCACACCAATAAGTACAGCAAAGAAGAAGCCCGTCAGCGATACCTGCAGCGAAGCGATAACGTTTTGTCCCAGCGTATTGCCGTCCGGCACAGTGGAATGCAGTTTTTCGATGAAAGTTTGGAAAATGACGGTAGGTGCGGGCAGATGGCGGACATTGACCAGCTGGAAGCGTACTACCGCCTCCCAAATGGCCAAAAATACCACTACGCTCAGCACGGTCAAAAAGGCATAGTACAGGTTCTTTTTGCGCTGCTGCGTTTTGTACTGCTGCCAGCTCTTTTCCAGTTCTTGCTGTTTAACACTCATAGGCTACTCCTAAAGCTAAAATGAGAATATTGCTTCTACACAGCAAGCGGGGACATGCCCCGCTTGCTGCATAGTGTAAAGTTTTACTTATTTGGCATACAGAGCATCAACAAAGCTGGTGTCTACAATGCCCTTTTCAAATTCGGCCATGGAAGCTTCATCGTAAGTACCGGCATCAATGAAGAACTGGAGGATGTCGGCGTGCTGGCTTTCAAAAATGCTCATGCCTTCGCGGGAACCGGCATCATGCATCAAAGCGTAAGCCTGATCAACGTTGTAGAAGGTTTCGGAATCGAAATGCTTGGCAGCGCCGTCTTCAGTTGCGCTGTAACCGCTGTAAACATACCAATCCATTACGTACTGCTTGGCAGCGGCATTGTTGGCTTCTTCACCCAGCCAGGCTTTGGCTTCATAGTAAGCTTCCATGAAGGCAGCAATGGCTTCGGTCTTGGCAGCGTCAGCCAGAGTAGCATCGGAAGAAATAAGAGCAGCAACCAGACCGATGTTCATCATCTGAGCGGTGGCGATTACTTCGAAGTCTTCCTTATCGGGGGTGTAAGCGCTGGGACCGTTGATGGTGGCTAAGTCACCCTGGCCGGCGATCAGAGAGGTGTTGCAGGTGGGCTGGTCCATCCAGGTTACGTTGACGTCTTCCAGACCAAGGCCAACGCCGGAGAGAACTTTCAGCATCATGTATTCCATTACGTTGCCCTTAACGGAGAGGACTTCGGCGCCCTTCCAGCCTTCGGCAGAACCGTAGATTTCGGGGTTGAGGGTGTTGTGGCCCTTACCGGAAGCAACAACGTTGCTTTCGGGACGACCGTAGATGTACTGGGTACCTTCATCGGAGCAGGTCAGGTCAATGATGGTGCCGCCGTAACGCAGGGTGCCGGCCAGGATGCCGCCGATACCGGTGATACCGACATCATAGGTATCGATGGCTTCTACCTGTACCATACCGTTGGTAAAGGTGGAAAGTTCCAGTTTAATACCGTGCTTTTCGAAGATGCCTTCTTCGATACCGACCCATACGGGCATGGCGCTCATGGAGCCGTCCATCAGGGAGACTTTCAAGGTGTAGGTGGCTTCGTTTTCGGATTCCTTTTCGCCGCAAGCTACCAGGCCGAAAGCCAGTACTACGACAAGCAGCATAACAAGCAGTTTTTTCATGTGTCTTTACTTCCTTTCGTAAATATACTTAAGGTGTTTTATTTTTCAGTTCGCCGTTCCAGCGAACCTTCGACCCTGGGAGAATTGAACAGATCCGGACGCATATGGAAGAACAGCGTCAGGTACTGATCCGCGACGAAATTATCGGAGCTGAACTGAAGGTGGCGGCCCTTGTAGAGCATCTGCAGCGCGCGGCCGCGCCATTCGTAGTCCATCCAGGTGAGCTTGGCGAACTCTACCGCAACTTCGTCTTCAAAGTAGATGCCCTTCTTATCTGCCCAGAGGCGGCCGCGGCGGATATCCTTGATGCGGCGTTCTTCGGGGCAGGTCTCCTGCATCATAACTTCATCTTCAAAGAGCACCGCGCCTTCGGGCTGGGATTCGATATAATCGATCAGCACCTTGCGCTCCATCTGTCGCCACGGCGGCAGCGTGGTGAAGGGCAGCTTTTCGCCGCTCATCATGCCGTACTGGTCAAATGCGCCGTGCATACCGCACTCGCGGCAGAAGAACTCGTCGCCCTTGCTGTAGATGCTCTTGAAGGCCTTGCAGTTGGGGCAGACGTGATAGAATTTTTCCAAGCTTTCGGCCAACAGGTCGCCCTTGTAGACGTGCATATCCTGCAGCTGGCGCTCGTAGGCGTCTTCGTAGAGGTCGCGGGCGATGATGGCTTCGATCTCATCGTTGCTCATCTTGGCCAGCTGTTCCGGGGTGTAGACGCCGACGATCTCGCCGGATACCGGGCCTTTGCGCTTATGGTCGTTGCACCAGTTGGGATCGACGAAGAAGGCGCCGCGGATGCGGAAAGTGACCAGATTGCACTTGGCGAGTTTAGCCAGCGCGCCGCAGCCCTTTTTCATATGCATGGAAACGCCGTCCGGGCAGAGGCGGCCTTCCGGCCAGATGGCGACGCTGTGGCCGCTGCGCAGGCGGCGCACCATCTCCATAGTGGTGCCGGTGGCAATATTTGGCTTGAAGACGGGGATGATGCGATCGGTGAAGCGCAGCAGGCGGGAGAGATTGCCGCGGCACATCAGGTTTTCCGATGCGACATAGGACATCTGCGTTTTCAGCGAGCCCATAACAAAGCGATAATCGTGGAAAGTGATGTGATTGGCTACCAGCAGGCAGGGGCCCTGAATAGCGGAGATAGGAGTGGTCTCGATAGTTTTATAATCGTAATTACGCTTTACAAAAGAAGCGAAATACCAGCGTACTACTTTGTAGCCGAGATTGATCAGCGGCGTGCAGTAACGGGGAGTCTTGCCCATCTGCAATTCCTCCGGTTTTTTGTGCGTTGCACAGTATTTGTTCAAAGTTTTTATTTAAAATTTTTGAACTAACCTCATAATATACAATATCTGCCGATTTGTCAACAGTATTGAGGCGGATTGTTTCAATATTTTGAACTATTCAGCGATACAAAAACACAAAAAAATCCCGTACCTTGCGGTACGGGATTTGGCTTACGATATGCTTATTTGCGCAGACCGAGAGCTTCGAGGATATTGCGGTAACGATCGATGTCGGTGCTCTTCAGGTAGTTGAGCAGGCCACGACGACGACCAACCATCTTCAGCAGGCCGCGACGGCTATGGAAGTCTTTTTTGTGGACTTTCATGTGTTCGGTCAGATGTTCGATCTGGTAGGTCAGAATGGCGATCTGAACTTCGGGGGAGCCGGTATCGGTTTCGTGTACGCGATACTTTTCAATGATCTGCTGTTTGGTAGCGGTATCCATCATAGTGATGATCCTCCTAAAAATATTATTACGGTCACCAGAATCTGCGGCAGCGTTGGAGAGTCGCTTGCCCCGGAAACGGTCAAAACCTTAGTAATTATACACTATACAAGCAGATTTGGCAAGTGTTTATTTTCGCCAAATTCGGCTTTATTTGCGGCAAGGAAATCGCAGGCAGACTGCTTATCCGCGGTGATCTGCTCTGCCAGTTCCGCCGCGGAAGCGAACTTCTTTTCCCGGCGCAGGCGCTTGCCCAAGAAAACGGTGATCGGCTTACCGTAGGCATCGCCGGCAAAGCCCAGCAGATGCGCCTCTACCAGCAGCGTGGGGTCATCGGTGACGGTGGGACGGCGGCCGATATTGACTACGGCATCATAGGTCACGCCATCCAGCTCCGCCTTCGCCGCATAGACGCCCAGCGGCGGCAGCATTCTCCCCTGCTGCGGCTGGAAATTGGCCGTTGGGAAGCCCAGGGTGCGGCCCAGCTGATTGCCGTGGCAAACCACGCCGGAAAGCGTGTACCAGCGGCCCAGCAGTTCCGCTGCCGCTTCCACGTCGCCCTGCTCCAGCAGATTGCGTACGCGGGTGGAAGAGACGGGGCGGCCGCCCAGCTTCACCGCCGGCACTACCTCTACCGCTATCCCCTGCTCTGCCGCCAGACGGCGCAGCATCTCCGCATCACCGGCACCGCCGGCGCCGAAGCGGAAGTCGTAGCCGACCACCACTACCGCCGCACCGCAGCGCTCTTTCAGCACCTGCTGCACAAAGTCCTGCGGCGACAGGTCGCGCAGCTGCTCGGTGAAGTCCAGCGTGAGCAGCTCATCGGCGCGGTAGCTTTCGCACAGCAGCTGCTCTTTTTCCGCATCGGTGCACAGCATCGGCGGCGCTTCTCCCTGCAGCAGCTGCAGCGGATGCGGCGCAAAGGTGAGGGCGATAGTCTTGCGCCCCTGATTTTTATAGGTAGAAAGGCGATGCAGCAGCACCTGATGTCCCACATGCACGCCGTCGAAATTGCCGATGGCTACCGCCGTGCCTTCGCCCAGCTGCGGTTCGGCTGCGACCAGCACCTTTCGCATCGTGACCAGCCAGCGACCCTTATCCTTAGCACAGGAGCCGATGCCCAGCAGGCGGCCGTCGGCATCGGTGATGCGGCAGACCGGGTGATCCGCGCCCTGCTCGATGTAGGCGGGGTTGCCGTGGCGCACCTTACGCAGCGCTTCTGCCGGAACAGGCAGGGCGGGAATGGCGGCCAGCGCAAACTCGGGCGGCAGCAGGAAGCTGCTATCGCCCTGCTCCTGCCGCTGCTGCAGCTGGTCGGGCGTGAGTGCGTCTTCGATGCGGAACGGGCCTACCTGCGTGCGGATAAGGCGGGTGAGATAAGCGCCGCAGCCCAGCAGCTGACCCAGATCGTGGGCGATGGAGCGAATATAGGTACCGCCGCCGCAGGCTACCTCGATGCGGCAGCGCGGCACACCGTCTGCTACCTCAAAGGAGAGCAGCTGCACCGATTCGATATGTACAGGGCGCGGCTCCGGCAGCGGCACATCTTCGCCGCGGCGGGCCAGCTTGTACAGCGGTTCGCCGCCGCGCTTCAGGGCGGAGATGAGCGGCGGGCGCTGCATGATATCGCCCACAAACTGCGGCAGCAGCGCTTCCACCATTTCCCGCGTCACAAAGGACGCATCGGCGGTACGCACCACTTCCCCACCGGCATCGTAGCTTTCGGTTTCCGTGCCGAAGGTCACTTCGCCGATGTAGCGTTTCTCGTAGTCGGCAAAATATTCGAAGAGGCGGGTGGCGCTGTTTACGCCCACCGGCAGCACACCTTCGGCCAGCGGATCCAGCGTGCCGCCATGCCCGGCTTTGCACGACAAAAGCCGCCTTACGGCGGCTACGGCGTTATGGGAGGAATAGCCTCTTTCTTTGTAGACATTGACAAATCCGTCCATAATACTCCTAATTGTCTGAATTACATATCTTTGGCCAGCTCGCGCTTGGCGGCGGCCAAAGCCAGCGGCATGATCTCATCCAGCGTGCCCGGCATACGGCAGGCCGCAGCCTGCTTGTGCCCACCGCCGCCCAGTTCGGTAGCGATGGTATCGACACGGCAGCCAAAGCGGCTGCGCATACTGATCTTGACCATACCCTGATATTCCACAAACAGCATGCCGATCTTGACGCCGATCAGCTGCAGGGTGAAGTTGACGATATTTTCGCAATCCTGCAGGGTAGCGCCGAAGCGTTCCATGGCATCGTCGCTGATAGTCATGCAGCAGATCTTGCCATCGGCGCAGACCATCATATTGTTGAAGGCCTCTCCGACCAGACGCATATTGGCAAAGGAGCGGCGGTCGAACAGATCCGCATTGAGCGGCTCGGGCTCCAGCCCGCCTTCGATCAGCTTGGCCACAAAGCGCAGGGTGCGCGGCGTGGTGTTGCTGTGGCGGAAGCAGCCGCTATCGGCCGCCATGCCGGAATAGAGGCAGGTAGCCACATCATCCGTGAAGGGCAGCTCGGCATATTCGATCAGCGCGGCTACGATCTCCGACGTAGCGGTGGCCTTGGGCTCGACGATGCCGATGCCTTCGTACTGGTTGCTGATATGATGGTCGATGCAGTAGATCTGCGGTTCGGCGCCGGCAGCCTTCCAGGCGGCCATCAGCTGGGTGCAGCCGCAGCGGTCAAGTTCGCTGCAGTCCACCATCAGCAGGGCCTGCGGGGCGGGCATATCATCGCTCAGCAGGCGGAAAGCATCCACGCCGGGCAGGAAGCTGAGATATTCCGGTACCGGGTCATTATCGGCCAGCACCCAGCCCTTTTCCGCACCGCCAAAGGCGTGGTAAAGAGCCAGCATGGTGCCCAGACAGTCGGCATCGGGACGCAGATGACCTACGACCAGCATATCCTGCTGCTTTTGCAGAATTTCGATAATTTGACGATAAGAACTCATAGTAAAACCTCAGTTGTCGCTATCGATATATTTGCCTTCCTCTTCCGGGGCGCGGCCGGCGGCAGCAGTTTCGTCTGCGGCTACGACAGCGTCGATGCGGCGCATCATATCGATGGCATAGGCGATGGAATCATCCAGCTGGAAGAACAGCTCCGGAGTGACGCGGGCTTTCAGGCGTTTGCCCAGCTCGCGGCGGATAAAGCCGGAACAGCTGTTCAGCGCGGCCTTGATCTCATCTGCCGAATACTTATTGTTGAGCGCGCTGAGGTGGACGCGCGCCGAAGTAAGGTCCGGCGCGGCATCCACGGCAACAACAGATACAAATTCCAGGCGCGGGTCTTTCACTTCACGCGAAATGATAGCGCCGAGTTCGCGCTGCAATTCGCCGGAAAAGCGTTCCGCTCTGTGTTTGGCCATATTGATTCTCCTTAAAACACTTGAGGGTAAATGCGGGGTTAAATTTCGCGTTTGATCTCTTCCATAACAAAGAATTCGAAGATATCGCCTTCTTTGATATCGTTGAAGTTTTCCAGACCGATGCCGCATTCGAAGCCGGTGGCGACTTCTTTGACGTCGTCTTTGAAGCGACGCAGGGAGTCGACCTTATCTTCGGCCACGATGACATCGTTGCGGATGACGCGTACCTGAGCCACGCGGGAGACTTTACCATCCTGAACATAGGAACCGGCGACCATACCGGCCTTCGGTACTTTGAATACCTGGCGGACCTGAGCGCGGCCGATAACGACTTCCTTGAATTCCGGAGCCAAGAGGCCGCTCATGGCCTTCTTGACATCTTCGATGGTATCGTAGATGACGCGGTAGAGGCGGATATCTACGTTTTCTTTGTCCGCAGCGGTGCGGGCGGCAGCGGCGGCAACTACGTTGAAGCCGATGATGATGGCATTGGAAGCGGTGGCCAGCATGACGTCGGATTCGGATACGCCGCCGACGCCGGAGTGGATGACGTTGACCTTGACTTCCGAGGTGCTGAGCTTGAGCAGCGAATCTTTCAGCGCTTCTACGGAGCCCTGAACGTCGCCCTTGACGACCAGGTTGAGATCCTTGATCTCGCCTTCCGCGATCTTGCTGAACAGATCGTCCAGGCTGACGCGGGAGCTCTTACGCAGTTCTTCTTCGCGGCGCTTCAGCTGCTGCTTATAGGCTACCATCTTGGCATCCTTTTCATCCTCTACGGCGATGAAAATTTCACCCGGCGGCGGAACTTCGGAGAGACCGAGGATCTCTACCGGGGTGGAAGGCAGAGCCACGCGTACCTTGCGGCCCTTGTCGTCCGTCATAGCGCGGACTTTACCGAATACGGCGCCGGCCAGTACCATATCGCCGGCATGGAGCGTACCCTTCTGTACCAGCAGGGTGGCAACGGGGCCGCGGTTCTTATCCAGCTGGGCTTCGATGACGGTACCGCGGGCGGCACGGTCGGGGTTGGCTTTCAGTTCGCCAACTTCGGCAACCAGCAGGATCATTTCCAGCAGGTTTTCGATGCCCATGCGGGCCTTGGCGGAAACGGGTACCATAATGGTTTCGCCGCCCCATTCTTCGGAGATGAGACCGTAATTGCTCAGTTCCTGCTTGACGTGATCGGGGTTGGCGGTGGGTTTGTCGATCTTGTTGATGGCGACGATGATCGGTACGCCGGCAGCCTTGGCGTGGTTGATGGCTTCCACAGTCTGCGGCATAACGCCGTCATCGGCGGCAACAACGATGATGCAGATATCGGTGATCTGAGCGCCGCGGGCACGCATGGCGGTAAAGGCTTCGTGACCGGGGGTATCGAGGAAGGTGATCTTCTTGCCGTTGATCTCTACCTGATAAGCACCGATATGCTGGGTGATGCCGCCGGCTTCGGTAGAAGTGACGCTGGTGTGGCGGATGGCGTCCAGCAGGGAGGTCTTACCGTGGTCGACGTGACCCATGATGGTAACTACCGGCGGACGTTCCACGAGGGTGCCGCTTTCATCTTCCACGTCTTCGAGGATCTCGGCGGCGCGGTCGGCGCGTACTTCTACGGTGATGCCGAAATCATCGGCAACGAGGATGGCGGTATCGGAATCGATCTCCTGGTTGATGGTGGCCATGATGCCCATAGCGAAGAGCTTCTTGATAACTTCGCCGGCGGTTTTACCCATGGCTTTGGCCAGATCACCGAGGATGACGCTTTCGCCAATGGTGATCTTCTTGACCACTACCGGCGGCATAACAGCTTTGGCTTCCTTGCGGCCCTTATCTTTCTTGCCGGGCTTACCGCGGAAGTTCTTGCTGCGCATATCCATATCATTATCTTTTTCCGCAGCCAGGTCTTTGACGGCGGTCTTTTTGGTGGCGGGACGGTAGTTGCTGGGCTTTTCGGCAGCTACCATGGGCGGCGGGATAGCATCGCCGCTGCGCTTGGGCGGGCGGTTACCCTGCGGACGCTGCTGCGGAGCAGCATCTTTGTCCTTATCGAAGACCGGGCGGTCACCACGGGGCGGATAGGGTCTGTCGCCCTGGGGACGAGGCTGATAGGGACGGTCACCCTGCGGACGGTCGCCGCGAGGCTGGAAGGGACGGTCGCCCTGCGGACGGTCGCCGCGAGGCTGGAAGGGACGGTCGCCC